>CAJXPN010000320.1 GCA_913058025.1 uncultured Myxococcales bacterium
GAGATTTCTGCCTGTCTCGTGGGCTCGGAGATGTGTATAAGAGACAGGGTGGAGGGCGAGTTCGAGCAGGGCGCCGTGGTGGACATCGGCGTGGAGGGGGAGGGTGTGTTCGCGCGCGGCATCGTGGTGTATGGAGCGCGTGAACTCCGCGTGATCGCGGGCCGTCGCTCCGAGGACATCGCGGATCTTCTGGGGTACAGGGTGCTGGACGCCGCGGTGCACCGGGACGCGCTGCTCGTGCTCTAGATGAAGCGCGAGATCAGCTCGCGGAGCGCATCCGGGCCGATGTATCCCATGAGCGCGATCGAGGTCAGGATCACGAAGACGAGGACCGGGTTGATCAGGTTCTCGACGTGGACCCTGTCCGAGGTGATGACGTCGTCACCGACGAGGACGTCGCACTTGGGGCGGACGCCCAGGATCGACAGGAGCTCGGCGCGGATGTGGTGGGAGACCTCGTCGTCGCCCTCCCCGATGACGTAGATGGCCTCGAGGGAGGGGTGGACGACAGGGCCGCTCGAGGAGTCGAGCAGGGTGTCGTCGATCCACAGCTCGTAGGTGGGGGCGAGCCAGAACCACCGGTAGCTGAAGCTGCCGCGTACTGTGATGACGTGGTCGTTCCACTCGGCTTGCATCGTCGACTCCGTTGGGGCGCGCCGCGGCGTGCGTGGCGCTCTGGGTGTGGGGTCGAGGATAGCGGGTGGTGGGTGCGAGGGCAACGTGCCCCCCCACATGCTCGGCTCAGTCGTGGTCGCCCGAGACGTTGGAGAGCTGCGAGGAGGCCACGAGGATGAACTTCTTGGCGACGTGGTGTGCGAAGTCGCCGTTCTCCTCGAGGCTCTTGCCCTTGTAGGGATCGGGGCGGCAGTCGAGGACGTCGGACCAGCCGAAGACGCCTTCGGGGAAGTAGACATCGAGGCCGTCGACGTCGACGGCGGCGTACTCGGTGGGGGCCGAGCCGGCCTGGACCTTGTAGATGAAGAGCTGCTCGTTGCTCGCGGACATGGTGCGCTCCTTGTGCGTGTCGTGGTCGCCGCGCGGGCGAGCGCGGGGCAACGTGGAACGTAGCGATGATGCACGGTGCTGTCTACCGCGTCGGGATGTCGAGACAGGTGATGTATTTTTTTGTGGTCGCCCGTGGGTGTGGCAACATGGTGTTTGAAGAACAGAGGATTTCGTCGTTCGGCGTACCTGTGTGATGAGTCATGAGGCGTGGTTGACACGCGATGGCTCGGGCAGGCACGATCTCAGGAGACCCTTCTCCATACCGAAGATGTGATCTTCAACACTGTGCAAACGCGAGGGTTTGGCCCATGGCAAATAGGAATTGCGTCGGCCTCGACATTGGTTCGAGCTACGTCAAGCTGTGCGTTATTAAGAGCGTGAAGAAGGGCTTCAGCCTCGAGGTGTTCGACTACGAGCAGCTCCCGCCCGAGACGATCGTCGATGGAGCTCTGCTCAACTCGTCGCTCGTCGCCGACGCGGTCCAGGAGCTCCTTTCGCGGAACAAGATCCGCACGAAGGAGACGGCCCTCTCGGTGTCTGGCAATACGGTGATCATCCGTAAGATCACGCTGCCGTTGATGACCCAGGAGGAGCTCCAGGAGTCGATCCAGTGGGAGGCCGAGCAGTACATCCCGTTCGACATCAACGAGGTCTTCATCGGCTTCGAGGTGCTCGCTCCGCGCACTGACCAGGGTCAGATGGACGTCGTGTTGGTGGCCGCCAAGAAGGACATGATCAGCGACTACCAGAACCTGTGTAGTGACGTGAACTTGAAGGCGTTCGTGATGGACGTGGACGCGTTCGCGCTCCAGAACGCCTACGAGGTCAACTACGGGTTCCACCAGAACGAGACCGTGGTCTTGTTGGACGTGGGCAACTCGGTCGTGACGATGAACGTGGTGACCGACGGGATCACGATGTTCACGCGTGATCTGTCGCTGGGAGGCTCGGACATCACCGAGGAGATC
Source organism: uncultured Myxococcales bacterium (assembly GCA_913058025.1). Lineage (GTDB taxonomy): Bacteria > Myxococcota_A > Bradymonadia > Bradymonadales > Bradymonadaceae > CAJXPN01. The sequence goes on from CAJXPN010000320.1 coordinate 1,974, forward strand.
CAGAAGCAGCTCAACATCACGTACCAGGAGGCCGAGCTCTACAAGATGGGCGGATCACCTGGCGCGCAGACCGACGAAGTTCTCCCCCAGGAGGTCGAGAAGATCATCGGGGAGAAGGCCGAGGACATCGCCAACGAGATCCAGCGCTCGCTGGACTTCTACTCGGCGACCGCGGCAGACAACCGAATCGACAAGATCGTGGTGACCGGCGGAACGGCCGCGATCCCGTCACTCGTGCGCACGATAGAGCGCATCAGCGGGATCCGTACCGAGCTGCTCAACCCGTTCAAGAACATCAGCTACGACGAGCGTAAGTTCACGGCAGCTCGAATCCAGAAACTCGCGCCGATCGCTTCGATCGCCGTGGGCCTGGCTCTACGGAGGACCAACGAAGCATGATACGGATCAACCTACTGCCTACGAAGCAGGCGATTCAGCGACAGCGGGGGCGCACGCAGCTCCTCCTGTTCGCTGGGATCATCCTCATCCAGGTCGGCTTTCTCGGTCTGCTCTTCGTGATCAAGAGCAACGAGCTCGGCGTCATCAAGGACCGCGTGGCCGCGAACGCGTCCCAGGTCAAGGTCGCCGAGGGCCAGGTCAAGGACGCGAACCAGCTCAACGCCAAGGCCGACAAGCTCAAGAAGCAGATCGAGGTCCTGAAGACGTTGGAGAAGTCGCGCTCGGGGCCCGTGATGGTCCTGGACGAGCTCCAGTCGATGGTGAGCCCTCCCCGAAACGAGGAGGACCGCTTCGCCCAGCTTCAGAAGAACTGGAACGTCGACTGGGACACGCGCAGGCTCTGGATCAAGGGCTTCAACGAGACGAAGGGTCGCTTCAAGCTCGTCGGCGGGGCGGTCAGCGCCGACGACGCCGCCGAGTTCTTCCAGCGCATGACCACGGCCAAGTACTTCCGCAACGTGCGTCCGAAGTTCGTGCGCGCGAAGGTCGAGAGTAAGAAAACCATCCGCCTGGTCGACTTCGAGATCAACGGCGACCTCACCTACACGGGTGAGCTCGAGGCCAAGGCCGTCAAAAAGAAGAAAGGGAGGCGGAAGTGAATAACGATCTCGTAGTCCGTTTCAACAACATGCCGTTGGCCCAGAAGGTTCTGATCCTGGCGGTGTTGATGGTCGTGATCGGTGTCGCCTTCTTCTTCGGGCTCTATGAGCCAGCCGAGCAGGAGATCGTCACCCAGCAGGCCGAGCTGACCAAGCTCGAGAAGGAGAAGCAGCGCCTCGCCCAGATCAAGGCGAACCAGGAGGAGGTCCGCGCTCAGCTCGAGCGCCTCGAGACCCAGCTCCTGATCGCCAGGGAGAAGCTGCCCAACTCCGAGCAGATCTCGAGCCTGTTGCTTCGTGTCCAGAACCAGGCCAAGACAGCGGGCCTCGATCTGGACGCCTTCGACATCATGCCGAACAAGGAGCAGCCGTTCTACATCGAGATCCCCGTCAAGATGAAGCTCCGAGGGACCTACGACGAGCTGGCGAACTTCTTCTATTACGTCGGCCGCATGACCCGCATCGTGAATGTTCAGAACATCGTGCTGACGAAGCTCGGTGGCGAGTTCGAGGGCGAGCTCAAGGTCGAGGCCCTGGCGACGACCTTCATGTACAAGGCCGACAAGACCGCCGCGCCCGCCAAGGGCAAAAAGAAATCGAAAAAGAAGTGAGCAGCTCGACCGATCGCTCGCGACAAGGAGGCTAAGTGATGAACCGGAACCACATAAAGAGGCGCGCGATCGTCTCGCTCGCGCTCGTGTTCTCGGTGGGCGCCTCCATGGCGTTGACCGGGTGCGAGGCCCTCGGGCTCGACGGCGGGGGCGACGAGCCCGCGAAGCCGGCGACCAAGAAGACCACGCCCAAGAAGGAGGACGCCCAGGCGAAGAAGGGCGCGGACAAGAAAGAGGACGCGAAGGACATCGAGTACGAGCGCCCCGTCTACCCCGACAACGTCCGTCGTAACCCCTTCCAGCCCGAGAAGGACATCATCACACCTGCGATCACCCAGGGTAGCGATCCGACGCGACCGATCGAGCCGCTCGAGCAGTTCGACATCAGTCAGCTCGACCTTGTCGCGATCATCAGCTCGGTCGTCGTGCCCAAGGCGATGTTCGTCGACCCCAAGGGGACGGGGCACGTCGTCAAGGAGCGTGATCGTATCGGCCGCAAGGGCTCCATCATCGTCGACATTCGAGAGAACGAGGTCGACATCCAGGAGTCGAGTAGCGACGACGACGGGGCCTCGCGTGTGCGCACGCTCAAGCTCGTCACCGACGAGCTCAAGGTGTCCGGCGATGATGGGGGCATCTCAGACGACGAGCGCGTAGCGCTCGAGCGACTCCTCGACAGCGAGGAGGGGCGGAAGCAGCTCCGCGAGCGCCTCGGAGGCGGCTCGTCGAGCTCGAACTCCGACCCGGCGCCTGCGCGAGGGATAGCGCCGCCGACCCAGTGAGCGAAAAAGAGCGCCGCGGACCGACAACTTGCCCCTAAAAATTTGGGGGCATCTGACGCCCGCGGTATAACGACCAGAGACGAAATGAAGAGAGGTCGAGTCGCCATGCAGGTGCCTCGGCTGCGCCTCGGCCAACGGGTTCGAGCGCGCCACGGACGTGATAAGGAGTCACCTTATGTCTAACCGATGGAAGCTGTCGAGCCTGGCGCTGTGTGTGGCGCTGGGGGTGAGTGCGCCAGCGCTCGCACAGCAGCCCGAGCGCGAGATCGCAGCAGGGGTCAACGCGGTCTCATCCTTTGAGGTGAGCGAGGCCAAGGACGGTACGTATGTGCGTATCAAGGGCTCGAGTGTGCCGACGTTCTCGGTGTTCAAGCTCTCGGACCCGCCACGATTGTTCGTGGACATTGCGCAGAGCTCGACGAGCTCGCAGCAGACCCCTCAGGCCGTTCGTAACGGCGTGATCTCTCAGGTCGCGCTGGTCGATGTCGCCGAGGGAGCCCAGTCCGTCACGCGTGTGATCATCGGCTTCGAGAAGCCGGCGTTCTACGACGTGCGGGCCGAGGGCAACGACGTCATCGTGTTCATCGACGGCGCCCAGCGTCAGGCTCCTGCCGATCGCCCCTCGGGCGTCGACACCGAGCGCTACGATGCCGCGGTCGGCGAACTCAACGAGACCCGCACCAAGCTCGATCGCACCCAGCGTGAGATGGACGCTCTGCGTGACAGGCTCTCGAGCGTCCAGGGCGCCGAGCGTGAGGCAGTGCGTAAGCAGATCGCCTCCAAGAACGGCGAACTCGAGCGCGCCGCGTCGGAGCGCGACGTCGCCCGGACTCAGCTCGCCGAGCTCGAGCTCGTCCGCGACGCCGCCGAGGCACGCGCCTCGAAGGCCGAGGCCCGCGTCACGAAGGTCGAGGCCCGCGCCGACTCGCTCGCTGGCAAGCTCGACGCCACCGAGCGCGAGCGCCTCGCGCTCTCCAAGAAGCTCGACTCCTCCAAGGGTCGCGCCGCTCAGACATCCAGGGCCTTGGGCGACGCCGAGCGTCGCGCCGAGCGCCTCGAGGCCGAGCTCGCCTCTGCCCGCAAGGCCGCCTCTTCGGGCGACGTCGACGCCAAGCGCAGCCTCGCTGCGCTCGAGCGTGACCGCGACGCCTCTCGTGCGAGCCTCGAGAAGGCCCGCGCCGAGGCCGCCGACGCCGAGCGTCGCGCCGAGCAGATGCGCGCCGAGATCTCTCGCCGCGACGTCCAGCTCGCAGAGCGTGACGCCGAGGTCGACAGGCTCCGCGCGCAGGCTGCTCAGTCCGAGCGTGAGGCGGTCGCCGCCAAGAGCGCGCTCGCGGCCAAGAAGGACGCTCCCGTGAGCGCCGACTTGCCCAGGGCTCGTGCCGTCGCCGTCGATCCCAACGCCCCGAACATCGTGCGCGACATTCGCCTCGAGACCGTGTCGGGTCGCTCCAGGAT
>CAJXPN010000321.1 GCA_913058025.1 uncultured Myxococcales bacterium
ACGAGATTTCTGCCTGTCTCGTGGGCTCGGAGATGTGTATAAGAGACAGGCCTGACCCCAGCTCGACTGCCTGTTCACGGTCACGCCGGGGGCGCGCTCGAGCGCGCCGGCGAGGCCTCCAGCGACCGCGTCGTCGAGGCGAAGGCGCGTGACGAACCCGGAGGGGAGGCGGGCGTCCTCGTCGGCCTGACCGACGGTCTCTACGGAGTCGCTCGTCTGGGCGAGCGCGGGCGCCGACGACAGAACCACCGCGGCCAGAGCGAGCGCGGGCGGCCTCGAACAAGAGGCCACCCGCGGCGGACAGGGTCGTCGCGCGCGCTGGGCGCGCGGGGTCACTTGTTTCGCTCTATGGCGCGCTGGAGCTCGTCGGAGGAGAGGCCGGAGTAGGACTCGACGGCGATCGACTGCTCGGTCTGGGTCTTCTCGTCCATGGCCGTGACCTTGACGATGCCGTCGGCGTCGATCTCGAAGCTCACGCGGATGCGGGGCAGGCCCTTCTCCATGGGCGGGATGCCCGTGAGGTGGAACATGCCCAGCAGTTTGTTCTCCGAGGCGCGCTCGACCTCACCCTGGAGGACGTCGATGCTCACGATCTCCTGGTTGGTCTCGGTGGTCGTGAACTTCTTGGAGGCGCGAGTAGGGATGGTGGTGTTCTTCTGGATGATCGGGCTGAAGCGGTCGCCGGCGACCCGGATGCCCAGGCTCATCGGCGTGACGTCGAGGAGGATGACCTCGCGGACCTCACCGCCCAGGATGCCAGACTGGATGGACGCGCCGACGGCGACGACCTCGTCGGGGTTGACGCCCTTGTGCGGTCGCTTGCCGAAGATCTCCTCGACCTTCTCCTGGACGAGCGGCATGCGGGTCATGCCGCCAACGAGCAGGATGTCGTCGACGTCGTTCTTGGAGACGCCGGCGTCACGCAGCGCGGTGGCGCAGGGGTCCTCGAGGCGCTCGACGAGGTCGTAGACGAGGTCGTTGAGCTGCGCGCGAGAGAGCCCGAGCGAGAGGTGCCTCGGGCCCTGGTCGTCGACGGCCAGGAACGGGAGGTTGATGTTGGTCTCGGTGAGCGTCGAGAGCTCGCACTTGGCGTTCTCGGCGGCCTCCTTGAGGCGCTGGAGCGCCATCTTGTCCTCGGAGACGTCGATGCCGGTCTCGGCCTTGAAGCGCTGGAGGAGGAAGTCGAGGATGGCGCGGTCGAAGTCCTCGCCGCCCAGGTGGTTGTCGCCGCAGGTCGCGATGACCTCGAAGACGCCGCCCCGGAGCTGGACGACCGAGACGTCGAACGTGCCGCCGCCCAGGTCGAAGACCACGAGCGTGGAGTCACGCTCCTTGTTGTAGCCGTACGCGAGCGCGGCGGCGGTGGGCTCGTTGATGATGCGGCGGACGGTGAGGCCGGCGATGGTGCCGGCGTCCTTGGTGGCCTGCCGTTGCGCGTCGTTGAAGTACGCGGGGACCGTGATGACGGCCTCGCTGATCTCCTCGCCGAAGTAGTCCTCGGCGGTCTGCTTCATCTTGCGCAGGACCATCGCCGAGATCTCCTGCGGGCTGTACGTGTTGCCGCCGACCTCGACCCAGCTGTCACCGTTGGTGTGCTCGATGATGTTGAAAGGCAAGGTCTTGCGCAGGTGGTTGGTCATGGCAGAGCTGAACTTCTGACCGATGAGCCGCTTGATGTCGTAGACAGTGCGCTCGGGGTTGACGATCGCCTGGCGCTTGGCCTGCTGACCCACGAAGCGTTCGTCCGACTCGGTGAAGCCGACGATTGAGGGGGTCGTCCTCGAACCCTCGCTGTTGGGCAGTACGAGCGGCTCTCCGCTCTCTATGACGGCCACACAGGAGTTCGTGGTGCCCAGGTCGATGCCAATGATTTTGCTCATATCCGAATCACATCCGAGATGGGTCTGAACAGGTATATCCCATGGCGTCTGCGGTCATTCGACGCGAACGCAGATACCCTGAATGGTCCTGAAGAGATGGTATCAGGATAGACTGAGGTCGCTACTTTTTGAACAGCTTTTTAAACAGGCTGCCGCCGTCGTCCTGTTCCTCGGCTCCGGCGCGTTGGCGCTGGCGCATCTCATAGAGGCGGACCTGGCGCTGGGCCTCATGAGAACCGGGGTTGAGCTGGAGCGCGGCCTTGAAGTGTTGCTGCGCCTCGCGCGTTTTGTTCTCGCGCGTGTTGAGGATGAGCCCCAGGAAGAGGTGCGCGTCGGGGAGCGCCTGCCGGTCGGCGGTCTTGATGGCCGCGCGGAGCATCTGCTCGGACTCTGCCTTGTTCTCGTGCGCGTCGAGCTTGAAGAGCGCGTGGGCGTAGTACGTCATGAAGAGCCCGTTCTCGGGCTCGTTCTCATGCGCGAACTTCAACGCGTCGACGGCGGTGGAGTAGCGCTCGAGCTTGAAGTCCTGGTAGCCGCGCCGGAACGCCTCACGTGGCGTGAGTTTGTTCACGTTCCCGTCCCCTGTCTCCGAGACGGTGGTCGGCCGGCGGCCCTCCGTGGGGAGCTGGCTGGGGCTCGACGAGGTCGCGAGAGAGGACGTCTCGGAGGCGAGGCTGACGGCGCTCGCCTGGCTCAGCTCGAAGGGGGCCTTGGGGCGCTTGTTCGCGAGCTCGGCGAGCTTCGAGCGGCGCTCCTCGGCGGTCATCGAGACCTCGTCGCCCATGTTCGAGCGAGGGGAGGTGATGTGGGCGCGCCGGAGGGGGCGACGGGAGCGCTTGCTCGAGAGCGCCTCGAGCGCCTTCCGGCGCTCGGCCGACGACATGGAGGACTCGCTCAGGCCGCGCGCCGAGGAGCTCGAGGCGGTGAGGTTGGACGAGGAGTCGCTCGGGCGGCTGACCTCGGAGGCCCGCGGGGGCTCGAAGGAGCGGCTGGAGGCGTTCGTCTCCTGCGTGGCGATCGACTCGTAGGCCTCGCTGGCCTGGCTGAGCGCGTCGAGCCCGTCCATGTTCACGTTCTTGGTGACCGCGCGCCGCTTGAGCCGCTCCATGGCGTCCTGGCGCTCCGAGTCCGGCTCCTCCCTGGTCTTGTCCTTCTCGAGCTTGAGGAGCTTGGTGCGCGCGGCCCGGATCAGCAGGAAGATCTCCTGGGCGAGCTCACGCGCGCGTGCCGAATCCGACGCGTAGTTGTCGGGATGGTACTCCTTGACGAGCTTGTAGTAGGTCTCGTTGACCAGCGCCTGTCCGCAACCTTCCCACAGGCCGAACACCTCGTGTGAACGCTCCCGGCGCATCGACTCGTACCGTCGCTCGAGGTCTTGGATCTTGTGGTCCATTCAGCTCTCGGTCGTGGGAGCGCTCTGGTCGAAGATGCGCCCCCCTTCAGCGGAGCTCTTCGAGCTGGTTGAGCACCTCTCGTCGGGTGTTCTTCGGGATCTTGATGCCCTTGCCTTCGGTCTCCTTGATGAAGGTCTCGAAGGCGTCGCGTGCCTCGGGCCGCCTGCCCAGATCTTTATACAGGTAGCCGAGCGTCTGGTACACCTCCGGGTTGGTGTTACCGTACTTGATGGCGAGCTGGAGGTGCCTGGCGCCTTCACGGTTCTGCTTCTGGAAGATGTAGGACATGCCCAGCTGATACTGCGCGATGGGTCGCTTGGGCGACTCGGTCAGAGCCTTCGAGAAGTTCTTGATCGAGGCGTCGTAGTCCTGGTCGCGGAAGTCCGCCTCGCCCATGGCGATGAGCGCCTCGGGGTTCTCCGGGGCGAGCTCGAGGGCCTTGAGCAGGTCCTCCTTGCCGTCGCGGGAGTAGCCCAGACGAGAGAGCAGGCGGCCTCGGTTGATGTAGACCTGGGGGTTGCGCGTGCCGTAACCCGGGTCGACCTCGGTGACCTTCCTGTACTCCTCGAGCGCCTGCTGGAGGCGCTCCTCGGACTCGAGCGCCACGCCCATGTAGAACCGGAACTTGCCGTTGTTGGGCTGGTAGTCGAGCACGTGGCGGAACATCTTGAGCGCGGTCGAGGAGTCTCCCTTCTGGAACCACGTGCGGCCCACGAAGAAGTACGCTTCGTGGTAGCTCGGGTTGAGCTCGTAGGCCTTGTTGAAGTCGCCCATGGCGTTGTCGTAGCTGCCGCGGTCGAAGTAGATGTGGCCGCGGATGAAGATGTACTCGGGCGTCTTGGGGAACCTCTCGATCACCACGCCGATCTCGTCGATCGCCTTGTCGAAGAGCTTCGACTGGCGGTACGCGTCGGCGAGGTAGGCGGAGAGGCGGATGTCCTTGACGCCCTCGGAGCGCGAACGCTCGAGGAGCTTGAGCGCCTTCTTCGTGTCGCCCTGCTCGAGCAGGAGGCGAGACAGCGAGAGCCTCGCGGGCCAGTAGTTCGGGTCCTTGTCGATCGAGGCGCGGTACCACTTCGAGGCGACCGCGCTGTTCTCGGTCATCCGGTAGAATTCGGCGACCTCGGTGGCCACGCGCGCGTCGATCTCCTTGGGGCGCTCGACGATGCTCGCGACGTGCTCCTCACCGCGGACCATGTCCTTCTCGGTTCGCCAGGCGAGCTGGGCGAGCGAGGCGTGGGCCATGAGCAGTGTCGGGTCGATGTCCACGGCGCGCTCGAGCGCCTTCTGCGCCTCGTAGAACGTGCCGCGCTTCATGTTGAGCTGGCCCAGGAAGAACGGGAAGCGCGCGTCCGAGGGGAACGACTTCTCACCCATCTCGAGCTGCGCGATCGCCTTGGGCCACTCCTTCAGGCCCATGTGCGCGCGCACGATGCCCAGCATCACGTCCGGGTCCTTCTTGCCGAGCGACTCGTTCGTCTTGAAGAAGTTGAGCGCCTCCTTGTACTTCTGCGCGCGCTCGTACTCTTCGGCGATCGCCCGGAGCGTGCTCGTGCGTGACGAGTCCACGCTCAGCGCCTTGGTGAACGACTCGATCGCCAGCTCGCTCTGTGAGCGCGCCGAGTAGACCATGCCCATGTAATGGAGCGCCTCGCCGCGCTCGTCGTTGGACGCGAGCGCGCTGAGCTCATTGTTGATCTTCTCGAAGGCGGTGGTCGCCTCGTTGAGGTCACCGATGGTGTAGCTCAGGCGGCCGGAGCCCACGAGCGCTGGGATGTACGCGTCCGAAGACGCCAGCGACTTCTTGTACGCCGCGAGCGCCTTCTTCTCCTTGCCGGCGGCCTCGTGGAGGCGACCGAGCCAGTACATCGGCATCGTCGCGTCGATCTTCGCGGCGCCTTCGAACGCGGCGACCGCGTGGTCGTAGCGCTTCTGGATGTCGGAGGACTCGGGCTCGGCCGCGGGCGGTGTGCCTGCGTCCGCGCCCTCCCCGGGCTCGGGTGCCGTGGCGGGCGCGGTCTTCTTGGCGTCGGGCTTGTCGAGCTCGATGTCGGACTCGTCGCCGAGCGCTTCGAGCTCCTTGACGTCGGTGATGCCGCTGAAGAGCTGAGCGTAGTAGCCGACCTCGCTGGGACCCGAGAGGGGGTCGAGCGCGTCGCGCGCCGCCTCGTACTCTCCGGTGGTCGCGAGCAGGGCGTTCTTGGCGACCGTGACGAGCCCGTCGTTCCCCTTGAGTGTGCTGGAGCGCTTCTGCGCGTCCTTGGAGATCTCGGGGTCCTCGTAGCGTGAGAGGAAGACGGCCTCGGCGAGCACGAGCTTGGCCTGCTGCTCCGGGGAGAGCGAGCCCTTCTTGCTCTTGGTATAGATCTCTCGGAGCTCGGCGTGGCGAGCCGTCTTGACCGACTCCAGGTCGACCTCGAACTTCTTCGCGGACTTCTTGATCTGGACCGGGCCATCCTCGACCGCGAAGAACGCCTGGTAGACGCCGAACCCGACCGCGCCCACGAGCACCACGCACGCGATCGCGATCACGGGCAACGGGAGCTTGCTCCGCTTGTCCTCATCGGCCTGTCTCTTATACACATCTGACGCTGCCGACGATCTAC
>CAJXPN010000322.1 GCA_913058025.1 uncultured Myxococcales bacterium
CTGCGAGGGGACCGGCTAGCGAGCGCGAGCGAGCGGCGCCTGGGGGACCGTGTGGTAGCCCCACCCCAGTCCTCTTCCAAACCGCGAGCGTGAGTGAAGAGCCGCGGGGCTCGCCCCCGCGGAGCCCTCGCCCGGCTCAGACCTTGAAGCCGTCCTTGATCGCGTCGACGACGCTGGGGTCGGCGAGCGTGGAGACGTCGCCGAGCTCGTCTCCGCGGCCCTCGGCGATCTTGCGCAGGATGCGGCGCATGACCTTGCCCGAGCGGGTCTTGGGGAGGCCCGTGACGACCTGGAACGAGTCGATGCGAGCGTGCGCGCCGATCTGCTCGCGGCAGGCGGCCTGGAGGGACGCCTCGTTGATGGACTCGCCGGGCTGGGACACGATGTAGGCGTAGACGCCCTGGCCCTTGATGGGGTGGGGGTAGCCGACGATGGCGGCCTCTGCGACGGCCTCGACGGTGATGAGCGCGGCCTCGAACTCGGCGGTGCCCATGCGGTGTCCCGAGACGTTGAGGACGTCGTCCACGCGCCCGGTGATCCAGTGGTAGCCGTCGGCGTCGCGGCGGCAGCCGTCGCCGGTGAAGTAGGCGCCGGGGACGTGGCTGAAGTAGGTCGAGACGAAGCGGTCGTGGTCGCCCCAGACCGTGCGCGCCTGGCCGGGCCAGGGGTGGTCGATGCAGAGCAGGCCCTGTCCCGGGCCGCGGATGATCGCGCCCTCGGGCGTGCGCAGGGACGGCTGGATGCCGGGCATGGGCAGCGTGGCCGAGCCGGGCTTGGTCGGGGTCGCGGGCGCGATCGGGCTCAGCGCGATGCCTCCCGTCTCGGTCTGCCACCAGGTGTCCACGATGTTGCAGCGCCCGCCGCCCACGACCTCGTGGTACCAGACCCACGCCTCGGGGTTGATCGGCTCACCGACGGTGCCGAGCACGCGCAGGCTCGAGAGGTCCTTGCCGGTGACGTGCTCGTCGCCCTTCGCCGCGAGCGCGCGGATGGCCGTGGGCGCGGTGTAGAAGATGGTGATCTTGTGGCGCTCGACCATGTCCCAGTAGCGGCCCGCGTCGGGGTAGAGCGGGGTGGACTCGAACATCAGCGTCGTCGCGCCGTTGGCCAGCGGGCCGTACACGATGTAGCTGTGGCCGGTGATCCAGCCGACGTCGGCCATGCACGCGTAGACGTCGTCGGGGCGCAGGTCGAACACGGTCGCGTGCGTGTAGGACGCGTACGTGATGTAGCCGCCCGAGGTGTGCACGACGCCTTTGGGGCGCCCGGTCGAGCCGGAGGTGTAGAGGATGAAGAGCGGGTGCTCGGCGTCGACCTCGACGGCCTCGTGGATGTCGGAGGACTGCTCGAGCGCCTCGTGCCACCAGACGTCGCGGCCGTCTACCCAGGGGATCTCGTCGCCCGTGCGTCGGTAGACGAGGACCTTCTTGACGCTGGACGCGCCCACGCACGCCTCGTCGGTGACGGCCTTGAGCGGGATGTCGCGGCCGCCGCGTCGGCCGACGTCCTGTGTGATGATGAGCTCGGCGCCGCAGTCGCGGACGCGGTCACGCAGGGCCTCGGCGCTGAATCCCCCGAAGACGACCGAGTGGATCGCGCCGACGCGAGCGCACGCGAGCATCGCGATCGCGGCCTCCGGGACCATCCCCATGTAGATGATCACGCGCTCGCCCTTCTTGACGCCCAGCTCGGAGAGCGCGTTGGCGGCGCGGCTGACCGCGGCGAGAAGCTCGTCGTAGGTGTAGGTGCGCACATCACCCGGCTCGTCGCCCTCCCAGAGGATCGCGATCTTCTCCGGCGTGCTCTTGGCGTGGCGGTCCAGGCACGACTCGGTGATGTTGAGCGTGCCGTCGCCGAACCAGGACAGGGGTCCTTCCTTGACCTCGTCGAAACCGCCGACGAGGCCCTGTGTCGGTGACGTCTTCCACGCGATCCTGCTCTTCGTCTCGGAGAGCCAGAAGCCGTCCGGGTCGTTCACTGCGTTTGCGTAGTGTTCACGGTAACGGTCGAGATCGTGGATCGGGGTCGCGGCGCCTTCGCGCACGCGCGCGGGTACTTCGTACTTCACGACGTGGGCCTCCTCGCAAGTTGGGTTTGATCTGTGCGTGCGACTCTAGCCCAATCCCTGCGCGCTCGTCACGCCTCACCCCCGAGCGATCGCGTCCTTGAGCGCGCCGTCGAGCGCCTCTCCGCTCGACCACTGCTCCTTGAGCGCCTTCTCGAGACGCGCCGTCAACGGCGCGGCCTCGGCGGCTGCGGCCTCGAGCTTGTCGCCTTCGTCCGCCCGCGTCATCGCCTTGCGCATCGCGGCGACCATGTCCGAGAGCACCTCGCCGCTCATGTCGAACGCGCTGCGCATCACCTGGCGCGTGAGGTCGGGGTCGATCTCCTCGCGCGCCATCACGATCGCGCCTCGGAGCGCCCGGAGCGCGCTCGGCTTGTTCCGGCGGAGCTCGTCCAGGTTCACGTAGCCCTCCTCGAGCGCGCGCGCCATCAGCCAGCCCTCGTGGAAGACCTCGGTCGCCACGTCCACGCAGTTCTTGAGCGCGAACACGATCAGGATCTTGCGCAGCAGCTTCTTGATCGGCCACATCAGCATCCCCTTTAGCGCGCCGTTGAGCAGGTCCGACTCGCTCTCCGAGAGCAGCTTCGCCGACAGCGGCAGCAGCTCGATCTCGTGCGCCTTACACAGCGCCGCGTTCATCCGGCGCTGGATGCGGTCGACGATCAGGTCGTCGACGAACGGGATAGGGATGAGCGGGCAGAGCCCCGCGACGACGCAATGTGACGCGACCGTGCGCAGCGCCTCGTCCGAGATGTTCGTCTTCTCACTCTCCATTCTTGCTCCTGTGGTCTTCGATGAGCGGCCGCACCCAGGGCTCTCCGTCCCGCTCCGACGACCCCGCGAGGTCCACCTCCGGGTCGACCCAGCGTTGGGACGCGCCCGTTGAACGCCACGAACGCGTCGGCGTACACGGCGACCGCAGGGTCTCCCTCATGGGCGAACCTGCGGGCCAGCGTCCTGGCATACTGGCCGATCATGTCCTGCTGCGTACAGAGCATCTTGTATTGGAGTCGAGTCAGCTCACCCCTCAGGTAGACGCGCCAGCGCCGCGCACATCAAGTCGAACAGTCGCCTGTGCATCGGCGCCTCTCCTCGTGTATCCAAAGGATCAATGGACCGTGAATCGTACACCGCGATGGTACACCACAGAGGACGGCTCGCTAGCTGATTGCATGCGCGTCGCTTACACCACGAGGCCCGACCTTGCGCACCCTCTCCACCGCACTGCTCTCGGCGCTCGCCGCGCTCGCCGCGCTCACGTTCAGCCCCGAGGCCCACGCCGAGAACCTCGAGCTCTCGCTCGAGCGAGGTCTGCGCGTCACCGATCCGGGCTCGTCGAACACGCTCAAGCTCGGGTTCCTCGGGCAGATGTCCTTCGAGGCCTCGCTCGAGCGAGACTCCCCCCGGCTCAACTTCAGCCTCCCCGTCGCGCGCCCGTTCATCAACGCCTCGCTGATGGACGAGCGGCTCACGCTCTTCGTCCAGCCCGAGCTCGCCGGCTCCGCCGCGAGGTTGCTCGACGCCGAGGCCGTCATCGCCCTGGGGGACTGCTACTGCTCCCCCAGGATCTCGGTCGGCTACTACCGCCCCTGGTTCACGCGCTCGTGGCGTACGGGCCTGCCGCAGCTCGCGTTCTCCACGCGCGGCGCGGCCGCGCGCGCCTTCCACGGGCCTCGCTCGCTCGGCGTGAGCGTCGGCGGGCGCCCGGGGATCTTCGAGTACCACGTCGGCGTGTTCAACGGTCAGACGCCCCAGCAGGTCCCCGGCGCCATCCCTCGGCTCCTCACCGCGCGCGTGGCCATCAACCCGCTCGGGCCCGTGCCCTACACCCAGACGCCCTGGTTCGAGGATCTCCCCGGGCCCAGGCTCTCCATCGGCCTCAACGGCGCGTACGCGCTCCCCGTCGAGGCGTCCAGGGACGGGGGCTTCATCGAGCGTGAGCAGGCCACCGGCGCCCTCGACGTCGCGTTCCTCACGCCCCACCTCTCCGTGCTCGCCGAAGGGTTCGCGCGCGCCGAGCTCGACACCGACGAGCTCTCCTGGGGCAGCTACCTCCAGATCAACGGGCTGCTCGCCGAGAAGGTCTGGGACATCGGCGGCCGCGTCGGCGTCTTCCGGCTGGCGGACGACTTCACGAGCGGCCAGACCGACCTCCACGTCGAGCTCTCCTCCACGCTCTATCTGGCCGGGCCGAGCGCGCGCCTCATGTTCTACTACCGCGCTGAACGCGGCCTGGACTCAGGGAACGGGCTCGATGCGCTGGGCACCCAGGCGCAGTTGTGGTTCTGACCTGCGCGGTTCAATGGGTCTGCGCAACCTTCAAGGCCCCTTGGTATCAGTCGAAAGTCAACGCGGAGATCCCTCGGATCTTTCTGGATCCTGCTCTTGACCGCTCACCTCTCGGGCGTTAGGTTGCGTTCCATAACCGCGGTGGCACAGACGCGCTCTCACATTCCGTGAGAACACATCATCTACCGCGGTCGGGCTATTCGTCGACCGGCGTTCAACTAATCTGTGGCTATCTGAGCCACACCGGTCGACGCAGCGTGAAAACGCTGATGCCCACAGCGGGCGCCCATTGTAAGGGCGCCGGAGAGAGAGAGAACATGTCGAAGAAGCTTTTTGTTGGTGGTCTTAGTTGGGATACGGATGACTCGGGCCTTCGCTCCGCATTCGAGGAGCACGGACCTGTCGTCGAGGCCAAGGTCATCACCGATCGCGAGACGGGCCGCAGCCGCGGTTTCGGTTTCGTGACGTACCAGCACGGCGAGGACGCGCAGAGCGCCCTCGAGGCCATGAACGGAACCGAGCTCGACGGTCGCACCCTGCGCGTCGACAGCGCCAACGATCGCCGCGATAACCGCGGCGGCGGCGGCGGCGGCGGCGGCGGCGGCCGTGACGGCGGCGGCGGCGGCGGTAACCGCTGGTGAGCGCATCGCCCACCCTCACGGGTAGGGCATGACGCCAGATATAAGAGAGCCCCACTCACCCTCGCGGTGAGTGGGGCTCTTGTTCGTTCAGCGCCTTGCGTCGCGGGCCTCGTCGCGTGAGCGCCTGGAGGTGGGCAGAGCTCGGTGAGCTGTGCGCGGTGAGGTTGGGACGGCGAGGAGCCCTCGGCCTCACTTGATGATCGTCACCGTCTGCTGGTTCATCGCCACGAGCCGGCCCGTCTCGTCCCACAGCTCGCGGACTTCGACGGCGTAACCGCCCGAACCCGCTGGTGAATGTGCCTTGTAGAACAGAGGCGCGTCGTGGGAGAGCTCGCCCCACGGCTCGAGCAGCTCGAGCGTGTACATGATCGTGGCCATCGGCCTTGGCATTGGCTCGACCATGAAGACCATCGGCCACCAGCAGTCCGCGAGCCCCGCGATGTGGGCCGCGTCGCGCGCCTCCCCTCGCTCGCCCTCCTTGAACCTCACCCAGCCCTCCGAGCGCCGCTCGTCGCTCCCCGAGAAGGGGAACGCCCCCACGACCTTGAAGTCGACGTGCCCCGTGAACTGGGGCGCCATCCCGGGTGGGAGCGCGACCGAGTCGATCTCGCTCCAGTGCGGCGCCTCGGGCCGCGAGAGCTCGAGCCAGTCCCCCCGCTCCACGTCGCGCGCGCCCCCGAACACGCCCACGAAGTGCGCGCGCACCTCGTCACCCTGCGACACCGTCGCCGTCACCGCCGAGGTCGACGAGCCGCGGCGCAGCTCTCTGACCTCCAGCGTCGCCTCACCCGGCCTGACCGGGCCGCACATCGTCCCGCTGTCTCTTATACACATCTCCGAGCCCACGAGACAGGCAGAAATCTCGTA
>CAJXPN010000323.1 GCA_913058025.1 uncultured Myxococcales bacterium
AGATGTGTATAAGAGACAGTCATGAGGGTGGCGTTCGTGGCCTCGAACGGGAGCTTGCCCACGAGGCACTCGTAGAGCAGGACGCCGAGCGCGTAGAGGTCGGCGCGCGCGTCGATCTCGGCGCCCGTGACCTGCTCGGGTGCCATGTACGCGGGCGTGCCGTAGACGGCGCCCGCGCGCGTCAGCTTGACGTCGTCCTGGATGCCTTCGAGGCTCACCGACGCCACGCCGAAGTCCATGACCTTGACCCGCTCGTCCTCGCCCGAGCCCATGATCATGATGTTGTCGGGCTTGAGGTCCCTGTGGACGACGCCGAGTTCGTGTGCGGCCTCGAGCGCGGCGCAGAGCTGTGATGCGATCGCCACGGCGCGCAGCGGCGAGAGGTTGCCGTGGATGGCGAGCTCTTCGGTGAGCGTGCGGCCCTCGAGGTACTCCATGACCATGAAGAGCTCGCCGTCGTCGGTGCGGCCGAAGTCGGTCGCGGCGCAGATGTTCGGGTGGTCTATGTGCCCGGCGGCCTGGGCCTCGCGTTGGAAGCGTTGGGCGACCTCGGCGTTGTTCGACATGTCGCCTTGGAGCACCTTGATGGCCACGGCCTTGCGCATCATCGTGTGCTCGCCGCGGTAGACCACGCCCATGGCGCCCTCGCCCAGCCGCGACTCGATCAGGTAGCGCCCGGAGAGCGTCGACCCGATCTTCGGGTCCGAGGAGTCGGGGGTGTCCACGCCCACGGTCTCGCGCGTCTCGATTCCTTGATTCGCGTCGTTCACGTTGCCTCTCTCGTCTTCACCAGTAGTGCCCGCGCGCGGCCGATGCGGCCTCGCGGCGTACGGCCGTCGACGCGCGCGGATCGCGCGCCAGGCGTCGCATCGCGTCACGGCTCGGGCCGATCTCATAGGCGCGCAGGTGCTCGAGCTCACCAAGCCAGCGCGCGTGCCTCAGCGCGTCGATTCCGTCCTCCCCGACCCGGTTGCCCGAGAGCTCGAGGCGACGGAGCGGCGCGTCGTCGAGCTCGTCGAGCAGCTCCTCGAACCCCTCTGCGTCGATGCTGCACCGGCGCACCTTGAGGTCGTGGAGCCGGCTCAGGTCGAGCTGTCGCAGCACCCACGCCGCGCCCCCATCACCCAGGCTCGACTCGTCGAGCACGAGCACCTCGGGTCGCAGCGCGCCGCGCTGCATCTCGACGCGCTCGCCGACCCCGAGCGGGTTGCCGCGCGCGCGCAATTCCTTGACCCCCGAGAGGCCCGCGCTCGAGCAGATCGCCGACCATCCCTGCGCGCCGATGACGTTGCCGGACACGTCCAGCCGACGTAACAGCCCGAGCTGCTCGCCGTGCTCGCCCAGCGCCTTCGCGCCCTCGTCGCTGACCGCGTTCTGGCTCAGGTCGAGCTGGCGCAGGTGCAGCAGGTGGCCGCGCTCGAGCGCGCGCAGCAGCGCGTCGTCCTCGACCCCGCGGTCGTAGAGGTCCAGCTTCTTGAGCAGCCGCGCCCCCACGGGCGCGCCCTCGCCGCGCG
This sequence comes from uncultured Myxococcales bacterium, assembly GCA_913058025.1. Classification (GTDB taxonomy): domain Bacteria; phylum Myxococcota_A; class Bradymonadia; order Bradymonadales; family Bradymonadaceae; genus CAJXPN01. The sequence goes on from CAJXPN010000323.1 coordinate 1,515, forward strand.
CGATCCGCTCTACCCAGCTCCTCGGCGCGGCCATCAGGCTCTCGTCCCACTCCCAGCGGGCCGTGTGCGCGTGGACGTAGGGCCGCACGACGTGCTCGAATTCGTCGGCCCGCTCCCACCCCTCACACAGCTCACACAGCTCCACCCAGAGCGTCCAGCTCGGCTGTTGGGCGCGCTGGAGAAGCGCGCGTACGTCACCGAAGTCGGGCATGGGGGTGGCCTCCTGGGAGGGGGAAGGGCACGCACAGTGTGCCTCCAATACGCCCCGCCGCGCAACGCGGGCGCCGAGATCGTTGGAATGATCTCGGCGCTTGTTTCAGTTGGGCTGGGCCGGAGCGGAGACCTCACACAGGCGGCGCGCCAAGTCCCTCTGCCCGGGCCCTCACCGGCCTGGCATCGGCACGGCGTGTTCCGCGATTCGAGAAGGGCGACCTCTCCGACGCAGGCACCCTGTAAAGGTGTCTCCCATTCTTCATATCCTGAAGGTCGTAGGTTCGAGTCCTACCCCCGCCACTTCGACGGCGGGGTAGAGCAGTTGGTAGCTCGTCAGGCTCATTGGGAGCAAAGAAGGCCGCCTCGGACGAGGCGGTGGGCCGCTGGACCCCAAAAACTCACAGCAATGGGCTGTTAACCCATCGGCCAGGCGCCAGGCCCTAAATGGACGCGCTCGTTTTGGGAACGAGATCTTTGAAACCGCTGACCACACCACGCGACCGAGGTCACCTCGGGCGACGCGCGTCCTCCCCTGGGGGGAGGGACCGCATCTCGACACCCGTGGACGTACGCGCGCCACGCGCAGGCTCCTCTTACGGAGGCGCCTGCGCGTGGCGTGTCAACCCCGCGCCATCGACCGCGGCTCGAGCATCTTGCCCGAGCCGCTGACCCTGGCGTCGGCGAGACGTCTCCGTGCTCGAGATCGGCGAGGCGCGTGCCCAACCCGGACCGGCCCGGTCTCCTCACCCCTCCTCATCCGGAGGTGGTGAGGGCGGTGTGGTTTGCGACCACCGCCCACCGCCCGCCCTCGAGACGAGGTCGAGCGCGAACATAGAATCAAAGAGTCGAGTGAATTCGATGCTTTAGCTGAACCCTGCGCCGCCAGGGACGAGAGAGGTGCGTCATGAACAGCGTGAACCAGATCATCCGACAGACCCAACGGGGTCTGCTCTACAAGGACGGCCAGCTCGTGCGATGGCTCGGCCCCGGCCGACACGTCTACCGTGGCTGGTTCGCCGAGTACACGGCGACCGTCATCGAGCTCGACAAGGGCTGGATCGAGGCGACGCCCGAGCTGCGCGCGATCGTCCCGGACGCGGACGCCGACGAGCTCCATGTGAGAGCGAACCAGCTCGCGATCGTGACGATCGACGGCGAGCCGACCGGGTGCCTCGAGCCGGGCCGCTACCTGCTCTGGCGTCAGCGCGCCGACGTGCGCGCGTGGGTCATCGAGACCGACGGGATCCTCGCCGACGTGCCCGAGCGCTTCGTGTCGCTCATCCCGCATGGTCGCCTGCGCACGCTCTACGTGGCGGAGTCGCAGCGCGGGGTGCTCTACGTCGACAGCAAGGCCACGGCCTGGCTCGAGCCGGGGCGCCACGACGTGTGGGCCAGGGACCGCCTGATCTCGATGACTACGCTCGCGATCGACTCCGACGTCCAGACGATCGAGGCGCTCGCCGAGCTCGGCGAGCTCGTCCCCGAGCACGAGGCGACCACGCTCGACGTGCCCCAGGGGCAGCTCGCGATCGTGTCGCGCGACGGCCGCCCCGTGCGCGCCGCCGCCCCGGGCCGTTACCTGCTCTGGCAGGGCCGCCGCCGGGTCACCGCGACGCTCTACTCGACCGAGGGCCTGCGCACGCAGGTCCCCCGTGACCAGTGGGGCCTCCTGGGCGCGACGCTGGTGCGCCAGGTCGTCGTGCGTCCCTTCGAGCGAGGGGTGCTCTACGTCGACGGCGAGCGCGTCGAGGTGCTCGAGGCCGGCACCCACGCGTTCAACGTCGTGGGCCGCGACGTCGTCGTCCACACCGTCGAGATGCGTGAGAGAGAGAGCCAGATCCAGGGCCAGGAGCTCATGACGGCGGACAAGGTCACGCTGCGCGTGAACCTCATCGTGACCTGGCGGGTGGTCGACGCGTTGGCGAGCGTCGAGGCGCAGACGAACCTCGACGGCGCGATCTACTCGGAGGCGCAGATGTCGGCGCGTCGCTACATCGCGGGCCTCTCGGTCGACGAGCTGCTCGAGGGCCGCCGCGAGGCGTCCGAGCACATGCTCGAGCGGCTCGCCGACCGCGCGGCCCGTTGGGGCGTCGAGGTCACCCAGATCGACCTCAAGGACGTGATCCTCCCGGGCGAGATGAAGACCCTGCTCAACAGGGTCATCGAGGCCGAGAAGAAGGCCGCGGCGAACGTGATCATGCGCCGCGAGGAGACCGCGGCGACGCGCTCTCAGGCAAACACGGCCAAGATGCTCGAGGCGAACCCGACGCTCATGCGCCTCAAGGAGCTCGAGGCAGTGCGTGAGATCGCGGCCGAGGTCGGCTCGGTCCAGATCATCGCCGGCACCGACGGGTTGCTCGAGCGGTTCCGCCTGACCGACGGCTGAACGCTCCGGCGACCCACCAACGACGAGAGCCCGCCCTGGCTACCAGGGCGGGCTCTTGGCGTCTCGGGGGCGCGGCCTCGAACGCCTGGGTTCACCCGTCGACGACCAGCCCCATTGCGTGGGCGTAGTCGATGACCTCGCGTGAAGACTCGACGCCGAGCTTGGCGCGCACGCGCTGGGCGTAGGTGTAGACGCTGGACGTGGTCAGCTCGAGCTCGTAGGCGATCTCCTTGGGCGTCATGCCTTTTATGACGAGGTCGAAGACGAGGCGCTCGCGCTCGGAGAGTTGCTCGTGGAGGAGAGGGGCAGTCTCGTCGGGGAGGTCGGTCTGGCCTGAGGCCACGCGCCGGATGACGTCGACGAGGTGGCGCAGCGGCTCGGACTTCGAGACGAAGCCGCGCACGCCGCAGCCCACGAGCGCGCGCCGCGTGGCCGGCTCCTCGAGCAGAGAGAACACGATGACGCTCCAGCCGCTCGCCGCGAGCGCGGCGAGCGTGGAGACGCCGTCGACTCCGGGCATGCGGAAGTCGAGCACGAGGACGTCGGGTGCGAGCGCGTCGAGCTGCGGGATGAGCGCGTCGAGCGAGTTGGCGGAGGCGACGACCTCGAGGTCGGGCTCGCCCTCGACCCAGCGCGTGATGCCGTCGACGATGACGGGGTGATCGTCTGCGAGCGCGATGCGGATCATGATGCGACCTCTGCGAGTTTGGGGCGTGCACGCAGCGGCAGCGTGGCCTGGAGGGACGTGCGGTCGTGGTGGCGTCGGATCGAGAGTGAGCCGCCGACGGACTCGACGCGCTCGCGAAGGCCGAGGAGGCCCCAGCCCTGGCCCTCGGGGTCGTCGGGGAGGGGGGCGCGGCCGTCGTCCTCGACGCTCAGGAGGGCGTGGCCGTCGAGGAGTGAGAGGCGGACCCAGCGGCCCGGAGAGTCGGAGTGCTTGGCGGCGTTGGTCAGGCCCTCCTGGACCACGCGGTAGGCCACGCCGTGGGCGCGCGGTGAGAGGAGGGCGAGGGCGTCGGGGTCGAGCTCGACCTGGGCGCCGGGGGCGGCGACGGCGGGGTCGAGCAGGCCGGCGATGGCCGCGCCCAGGTCCACGGGGGCGTCGGCGTCACGCATCCTGCCGATCATGTCGCGGATGCCGCCCTCGAGCCCGCCCATGACCTCGTGGAGGCGGTCGAACTGGTCCACGCCCAGGCGCTCTCCGCTGCCGACCTGGCGGTCGAGCATCTCCAGCTCCATGCGCGCGCCCACGAGCAGCTGGCCGACGTCGTCGTGGAGGTCGCGCGCGATCGAGGCCCGCTCCGAGAGCTTGGCGTCGTCGAGCTCGTGGGCCAGCGCCTCGGCCCGCCTCGCCTGGCCTCGCAGCCTGTCGGCCAGCGCCACGTTCTGGACGCGCGCCCGCTCGCGGTCCTGCTCCAGCCGCCGCGTCGCCACGAACTTCGTGCGCGCGAGCACCCAGCCTCGGTGCCCGATCAGCATGCAGACCGAGGACATCATGGCCAACGTCGAGAGCGTGACGTCGAACCGCACCGGGTCGAACTCGCCGTGTTGCCACAGGAAGCCCGCGGTGAAGAGCCCCACCAGCGATCCCGTCGCCGCGAACCTCGTCGGCAGGCTGCATGGGACGAGCATGATGAAGGAGGGCATCATGTAGACGCTGTAGAAGAACGGGCCGTCGAACCCTCCCAGTCCCCCCAACACCTGTCTCTTATACACATCTGACGCTGCCGACGATCTACTCTGTGTAG
>CAJXPN010000324.1 GCA_913058025.1 uncultured Myxococcales bacterium
GTGAGGGGCTGGGGGCCGCAGGCGCTCGGGGACGCGGCGCCGGCGCTCAGTCGGTGACGACCGAGACGTTCGTCTTGAGGAACTTCGGCCTCTTGCCCTTGCCGGTGAGCTCGAACGCCATGGCGAAGACGACGCGGTCGCCGGCGAAGTCGGAGAGCTTCCAGGTGGGGACCTTGTCCATGACGCACTGGACGCCGCGGTCGTAGGGTTCGGACTCGACGATGGTGCCGCGCGAGGTGGCGTGGGCGACGGAGAGGTCGTCGGCGGCGGCGACGCGGACGTGGAGCTCGAGGTCGGTGAAGTCGCCGGCCTTCCCGAACATGGGGATCGTCTTCGCGCACGACGTGATGGCGGCCTTGGTGGCGGAGACGAGCTGCGCGGTGGCCTGGCGGCGGATCGTGACGGGGGCGTCGAAGCCGTCGGTGAGGCCGGGGCAGGAGCGGCCGCCGCAGGCGGCGCGCAGGGCGTCGAGGTCGGCGACGGCGTCATCCTCGTGGGTGATGGAGCCGTGGCAGGTGGCGACGAGGTAGGGGTCCTCGGCGTGGGTGTAGAAGAGGTAGCGCTGGCCGACCTCGACGACGGGCTCGGGGTCCTCGAGGTCGAGCTCGGAGAGCGCGAGCTTCTTGCGACCGCAGGAGCGCTCATCGACCACGAGGTCGAGCTTGGCCTTCTTCTTCACGCCCTTGATGGGGTCGGTGACGCGGACCTTCACGGGGACGGAGTCGTGGCTGACCGAGAAGCCCTTGCCGACGGCGGTGACCTCGGCGACGAAGACGGCGGTGGCGCGGGAGGCTCGCTTTGCCGGGTCGCCCGGCCCCGGGAGCACGGGGGCCACGGAGGTGCGTCCTGGGGCCACGGGGGCCTTTCGGACCTTGCGGGTCTTCGCGCACGTGGTGGTGTGGAGGCCGTCGGGGCGCCTGGAGGCGTAGATCATGTAGCGGCGGCCGACGTAGAAGTCGACGCCGCAGGCCTTGAGGTCGGCGGTGGTCGTGACGTCGACGGGGGAGCCCGAGGTGACGCCCTTGCCCTTGTAGGCGCGGCCGACGTCGACGGTGACGGTGACCGAGGACGAGTCCTCGGAGTCCTCGGCTTGCGTGATCTTTCCGTGGAAGACGGCGTCGGCCTCGGCCATCGCGAGCTCTTCGCTCGCCCCCTTACACTCGCACGCCCACGCCTGAGAGCCGCCCATGAGGAGCGACGCCGAGGCGAGGGCGAGCGCTGCGGCGTATGTGCGCATGCTCGACCTCCAGTGTGTACGCGCCTTCGCGCGGCCCCGGTGGGAGGCGCGGCGGTGTAGGCGCGTGTGATCCTTCATCCTACAGACTACGGCCGACTCTAAATGTTCCGGGCGGAGAACGCAAAAAGGCGAGCGCCGGCATGACGATAGAGTTCGGGCATAGAGGGAGAGGCTTCGACCTCTCACTCTACGACCGGGCTGGCGTGGTTTTATTCACGGGAAGGGGACGCTCGTGGCGGACGGCTCGCGCCTCGAGAGGGAGTGGTGCTCGAGGCGTGGGAACGAAGGGGATGGAGCCTGTGGTGCCTCAGTAAGCGAACCAGTGGTTGTTGCCGGTGATCATCTCGTAGATGAGGAAGCCGCCGGCGGCGAAGCCGTGGATGATCATGCCGTCGGGGCGCAAGTACCCAGGCAAGGCCGCGGTCGCCAGCGTGGCGAGGGGCTGGGCGGCGCACTCGGAGGCCAGCGGGTTGTCCTCGTCGACGCCCAGGCAGAAGTAGGCGTAGGTGTCCTGTGTGTCGGGGTTCCAGGTCAGGAGGTTGGCGCCGTTGGGGGGGAGGACGCCGGTGAGGACGAAGACGTCGCGGCCTTCGTCCCAGAACATGCGGTTGACGCGAGGGAGGTTGGGAGAGCCCGTGAGGCCCTGCCCTGCGAGGCGGACGCGGTCGCCGGTCTGGGGGTCGATCTCGTAGGTGTCGGCGCCCACGGAGATGGCGACGAGTTTGCCCTCGTGCCAGACCATGGTCTCGAGGCCGGACTCGAAGGCGAAGCCGGTGCCGATGCCTTCGGCGTAGGCGTTGCGCTCCTCACCGGGGGCGCGTGAGACGTGCTCACAGGAGGAGCCGTCGGCGGCGACGCGGACGACGCCGTAGCCGGGTCGAGGGACGCCGTTGGCCAGCGTGGGGACATAGAAGGAGCCGTCAGGGGCGACGGTGAAGCCGCGACCCTCGACGGTGAGCTGGATGATCCCGGGCCGACCGTCGCTGATGCGCCAGTCGGGGTGGCCCTCGGGCTGGACGCCGTTGTCGCACTGGGGGAAGGCCTCGTCCTCGCGCGCCCAGACGAGCTCGCGGTCGCCCGTGTCGGGGTCGACGCGCACGATCCTGTGGTTCGCGCTCATCGCGTAGATCATCCCGTCGGGGCCACGGCGGACCTGGCCGACGAAGGGGATGCCGAGCGGGCCCTCGCCCACGACGTACTCTCCGAGCGCCGGGTCCTTGAACTCACCGCTCACGACGCGCCTGTTCCCGGTGTAGTAGTCGATGGCCATGATGGTGAAGCGGGGGTCGACGGCAGCGGAGAGGGAGCCCCACTTGACGCCGAAGATGATCTCGTCGCGATCCTCCCAGGTGTCGCCCGTGGTCATGCGGCCCTGGATGGTCTTGAGCTGAGGGCCTTCGCCCATGATGAAGGTGTTGCCCTCGTGGGTGCCGCCGCGACCACACATGGCCGACCACTCGCCCAGGAGATCCATGTCCCAGTTGTACGTGCGGCCTTTGGGGCTGACGGAGGGCAAGCTGCAGCGGCAGTCGTAGTCGAGCTCGGTCTTGTGCTCCAGGCGCCGCTCGGACACGGCCTTCATGGCGCAGCTCAGGTGGTAGTAGGGTGAGTCGGGGTTCTTGACCGAGGACTCGAAGGCGACGTCGATGGTGGCCTCCATGGGCACGCCGCCGGCGGTCGCCTGGGGGTCGCCTGGATCCCACTGCTGGTTGAGCGGCTCGTCCAGGTAGACGGCGACGTGGATCTTCCTGTTCGCGCTCAGCTGGGGCTTCTCGAGATGAACATGGAAGGTCTCGAACTTGCCGAGCAGGAGCTGGTTCGACCCCAGGAGTTCGCCCTTGGAGCCGTCCTCATTGACGGCGTGGGTGACGACGTAGGCGGCGAACTCGGTGTTGCGCGCGTCGATGAAGATGTCCCCGATGGGGAACTCGAAGGGGTCGCTCGTGTCGACCGAGGTCACGGGCTCGAAGGAGTTGGGGAACTGCTCGCCCGGGTTGGTGCACGCCAGGGCGGAGGCGCTCACGGCCAACGCCACGCACCATGTCATCACCCCTCGTTCAAAATTCGTCATGGCCTCTCCAGTGTCGCATTCTTGGATCACCGCGCCGCCATTCACGGCGCGTAGGACCCGACAAAGCAAACGAGAGACCAACCGCACGACCAAAGAGCAAAACAAAAGCAAAAACAAACAGATACGAATACCACCACCTCACGAACCGGGCCAGACACCGAGGGCGGCTCTCGAGAGAGCCGCCCTCGATGTCTGGCCCGGGCAGTTCGTGCAGCTCATGCAGTCCGTGCAGCGTGGTCGCGCGCAGACACATGCTGGGCGCCTTCGGGCGCGGCGAGCACGACGCGTTGGTGCCCACACTTCGTCATGGAGTGATCCCTGGTGATGGAGACGTTCAAAGAGAGCAGCTAGAGGGGCACGTCCACGGCGGACACACCAGGGCGGCTCGTGAGGCGCCGCGCAGCGAGGGGGAGCGCGAGGAGCGTGAAGAGGGCGAGGAGCGCCAGCGGCGCGGGAGGACGAGGCGACCGCGGGGTCGTGGAGCAAGACGAGCTGGTGACGGACACCTGAGGGGTGGCCGCGGGCGAGGATGGCTCGAGCGCGCCTTCGGCGTCTGCGAACGAGACGCGGGCGAGGTTGAGGATCTTCTGAGGGGGCTCGCTCGAGAGGACGCGAATGGAGCCACAGGACAGCGCGCGCAGGCGGTCCCCATCGAAGCTGTCGAGGAAGAGGAGGACGCGCTGTTTCTTGGCGAGCGGCGCGCCGCCCTTGGGGTGGGATGCGGTCGCGCCGAGGGGGTAGTAGACCTTGATCTGGCGCGACTCCGGGACGTACTTGGTGCCCTTGTAGGCGTGGGTGACGGAGACCTCGGCGAGGCCCTGTGTGGTCATGACCTGGTTCCCGACGACCTCGCCGACGACGATGCTGGCGGAGCGCTGGAGGAGGCTGCCGTCGATGCGCTCGGGCGCGCAGTGGAAGAGCCCCGACGCGACCGCCTCGGCGCCGGCGATCTCGGCTGGAGGCTCGTCCAGCGCGCGCGTGGAGCCGCACGTGTCGACGGAGAACTGGTTGCGCATCGGTTCGGCGAAGACCAGGACGCGCTCGCCCTCCTCGAAGGAGATGCCCTCGTCGGGCGCGACGGTGAGGTCGAAGAGGTCGCCGGGGATGGGGCGGTCGTCCTTGTAGAGGGTCGTCGGGAGCATGCGCAGCCGCTGCGTGCGGGCGCTGGAGGCGATGACGTCCTGGACGGTGGCGTGGACGACGAGGGAGGACGCGTGGAAGGAGGCGTCGTCGGAGAGGACGCGAGCGCAGGTGATCTTGGAGGGGCCGACGCCGGCCTCGCCGGCGACCTCGCGTGGCTCTTCGTGGACCTCTCGGGTGCCGCCGCAGCGGGTGGCGACGAGCTCGCCGTCGCGCTCTGAGGCGAAGAGCAACATGCGCCGGCTGGTGCCGACGGGGTAGCCGTCCTCGGTGAAGCCGAGGAGGGTGATCCGGCGCGTCTTCTTGGCGCGCTCGTCCTTGTAGGCGCGCGCCAGCGTGGCCCGGTAGTAGGACTCGTCGTTGGCCTGGAAGAACCCGTCGGCGTCGACCTCGGCGTAGGCGACGAGGTCGGCGGCGGCGAGCGCGGCGGGGTCGTCGAGGACGGCCTCACAGGAGGCGACGGCGTCGGCGTTTCGGTGGACGTAGGCGAAGCCATGGTGCTCGTCCCACGTGCGCATCGCGGCGGCGGCGTCCGCGGGGGCCACGTCCAGCGAGAGGATGACGCAGTCGCTCGAGGCGTCGGCCGCGCGGGTGAGGCCGAGGAGGAGGTTCATCCCCTTCTTCACCTCTCGACCACACACGTGGGGGGCCATCCTGGACGGGAGCTCGGGCATCCGGTCATCCATGCCCTGGGGGCCGTCGCCACGTCGCCCGGGCATGTCTCCGTAGACGAGGCGCCACTCGACGGAGACGGAGAGCGAGCGGCCCTTCTTCTGAGCGCCGACGTAGGAGCCGTTGACGCGCACCTCGAGGGGGACGTCCGAGCCCTTCGTGTTGGCGGGGAGCTTGCCGACGGTGGCGTGGAAGACGGCGGCCTTGTCGGCGAGCGCGTTCTCGGAGCGGAACGAGTCATCGAACGGGTTCGCGGCGGAGGCCACGGCGGGGCACGTGAGTGCGACGAAGGGCGCGATGAGGAGTGAGAGGCGATGGGAGCTCACGTGGGTCACCTGTCGTGGCGGTTGGGGCGGAGCCCGAGGAGGGCGAGGGCGAGGAGGGCGAGGAGAGCGGAGGGCGCGCGCCGGGGGGCGCGCGGGGCGGTCGCGCAGCATCCCTGATCGGAGGACGCGGCGCCGCCGCCGCTGGATCCCTCGGGGGCGAGGACGACGAAGCGGACCTCGGCGGGCTCGGAGGCGTTGCCGACGTCGTCGGTGGAGACGGCGGTGAGGACGCGGTCGCCGGGGGTCAGCGGGTCCTCTGCGGGGACCTTGACGCGCCAGTCCCCGTTGGGGTTGGCGCGGGCGGTCTCGTAGGGGACGCCGTCGATGGAGAGCGCGACGGACTGTCTCTTATACACATCTGACGCTGCCGACGATCTACTCTGTGTAGATC
>CAJXPN010000325.1 GCA_913058025.1 uncultured Myxococcales bacterium
TGGGCTCGGAGATGTGTATAAGAGACAGGCTCGAGACGATCGAGCGCAAGGCCGAGCCGACCTGGGCGGGCGTCGTGGAGCCGCTCGAGCTGCTCAACGATCGGCTCGGTTTCACGTGGTCGCTCGCGCACCACCTGCTCAGCGTCAAGAACAGCGACGCGCTGCGCGCGGCCTTCGAGAGCGTCCAGCCCAGGCTCGTCGGGTTCTCCGTGGCGGCCGGGCAGAGCCGCCCGATCTACGAGAAGCTCGTGGCGCTGCGCGACGGCGACGAGGACCTCGACGAGGCGCAGCGCCGCGTCGTGGAGTCGCTCGTGCGCCAGGCCGAGCACGGCGGCGTCGGGCTGACCGGCGTGAGCCGCGATCGCTTCAACGCGATCCAGATGGAGCTCGCCGAGCTCGGGACCCGCTTCTCGAACAACGTGCTCGACGCGACGAAGTCGTTCTCGCGCGAGATCACCGACGCCGCCGAGCTCGACGGGCTGCCGGAGTCGGCGCGCCAGCTCATGGCGCACATGGCGACCAAGCGCGGCCACGAGGACGCCACGACCGAGGACGGCCCCTGGGTCGCCACGCTCGACGCGCCCAGCCTGCTTCCGATCCTGCGCCACGCGAAGGTCCGAGCGCTGCGCCACGAGATCTACATGGCGTACCTGACGCGCGCGTCCACCGGCGACGTGGACAACGCGCCGGTCATCGAGCGCATCCTCGCGCTGCGCCGCGAGGAGTCCGAGATCCTGGGCTTCGAGAACTTCGCCGAGCTAAGCCTCTCGGTGAAGATGGCGTCCGGGGTCGACGCGGTCTTCGGGCTGCTCGAGGAGCTGCGCGGCGCGTCCTTCGACGCTGCCACCGAGGAGCACGCCGAGCTCGAGGCGTTCGCGCTCGAGGGCGGCTTCGAGGGCGATGCCCTGAAGCAGTGGGACGTGTCGTTCTGGGCCGAGCGGCTCAAGGAGTCCCGCTACGACTTCGAGGAGGAGGAGGTGCGCCCGTACTTCCCGTTCCCGACGGTCCTCCAGGGGCTCTTCGCCAAGGTCGAGGGGCTCTTCGGCGTGACGATCGAGCAGGCCGACGCCGAGGTCACCTCCTGGGACGAGGGCGTGCGCTTCTTCAAGGTCTTCGGTGAGGAGGGCGACCAGATCGCGGCCTTCTACCTCGACCCTTACGCTCGCCCAGGTGAGAAGCGCCCCGGCGCCTGGCACTCGACCTGCCGCGGCCGCAGCGCCCAGCTCGCCGCGCCGGGTGAGGACGTGCGCCTTCCCGTCTCGTACATGGTCTGCAACCAGACACCGCCCGTCGGGGACGCACACTCGCTGATGACCTTCGGTGAGGTCCGCACGCTCTTCCACGAGTTCGGTCACGGGCTCCAACACATGCTCACGCGCGTGGACTACGGCATGGCAGCGGGCATCACGGGGATCGAATGGGACGCCGTCGAGCTGCCCAGCCAGTTCATGGAGAACTGGTGCTACGAGCCGGCGACGCTCAAGAAGATGTCCTCGCACGTGGAGACGGGCGACCAGATCTCGGACGAGTACATCGAGAAGCTTCGCGCCGCGCGCACCTACCGCGCCGGCTCCGGGATGTTGCGTCAGCTCTACTTCGGGATGCTCGACATGAAGCTCCACTCGGAGTGGACCGACGGCGGCGAGCAGTCCGTGTTCGACATCCAGCGCGAGGTCGCCTCACGCACGAGCACGCTCGAGATCCTCGAGGAGGACCGGTTCCTGTGTGCGTTCTCGCACATCTTCGCGGGCGGGTACGCCGCCGGTTACTACTCCTACAAGTGGGCCGAGGTCCTGAGCGCGGACGCGTTCTCGGCCTTCGAGGAGGCGGGGCTCGAGGACGAGTCGGTGCAGGCCGAGATCGGCCGCCGCTTCCGAGACACGGTGCTGTCGATGGGCGGCGGCCGCCACCCGCTCGAGGTCTTCAAGGACTTCCGCGGGCGCGAGCCCTCCACCGAGCCGCTGCTCCGCCACACGGGCCTGGCGAGCTGAGCCTGCCTCGACCCGATGAGAGGGGCCGCGCGGCTACGCTGCGCGGCCCCTCTCTCGTCTCCCTCCCCATCCCGGATGGTGCCCGTATGCGTCGAACCTCATCGCTCTTCGTGTCGCTCCTGTTCGCGGCGTGCGCGTCCACGTCCACGCCGGCCACGCCGCCTGGCGACGCCCTCGCGGACTCCGGGCCTTGCGCGGTCGCGCCCGAGGAGATCTCGGGGATGCGTCTCCGGGCAGTCGGCTGCCTGGCGACCGTCGACGGCGTCCAGATCCCGCCCAGTGAATTCAACGTTCGGGCGAGGATGATGCAGGTGCTCTTCGTGGACTCGTCCAACCCCGTGGGAGAGATGCGCGAGCGCGACCTCGTCGAGTTCCGCGACGCGATATTCGAGGAGATCGTGAAGGGCGAGGTGCTCACCCAGGAGCTCGACCGCCTCGGCTTCTCGATCACCGAGGCCGAGCACAGGCGCCTCGTGACGCGTTGGATGATCCCTGGGGTCGACTTCGAGACCTACCAGTCGATCTACCGCGAGTTCGAGCGATCCTGGCTGGCCTACGAGGACATGGACAGGATGCACCGTGGCTGGTCCAGAGCGCGTGGATACGTCTGCTCCGTCCGCCCTTGCGAGGTCTCGCGTGAAGAGGCGCGCGCGCCACCTCGACTCCGGCGTTGCGTCGCCCTTCGAGGAGGTCGAGGCCGAGCTCGTCGCGAGCATGGAGAAGGAGCGCTGGGCCGAGGCGCACGCGGAGGTCATGGCGCCGCTCATGGCGAAGGCCAGCGTCGAGACCTTCCCGGAGAACCTCGTCATCGAGGACTCGCCCGATCGTGAGGTCGAGTAGTGAGGCGGGCCTCACGGCCCTGATGGGTCGAGCGTCCACGACCTTCGTCGCCTCGTCGCCCCGCGCTACCGGCGCGCAAACCTTTAACTGCCTGGGAGCACATCATCATGCGTCGACTCGTCCTGCTCTTCATCCTTCTCCACTGCGCCGCGTGCGCGTCGTCCTCGTCGGTCAGCCGGGAGGGCGTCTCCTCACCCGACCCATGCGTCGTCGGCGAGCCCGCCACAGACCTCCTCTTCCACGCGACTGGCTGTGTCGCGACGATCGATGGCGTGCCCGTGCCACCCGATGCGTTCAATGCGTGGATACGTATGCAGCTGGCCTCTCCAAACTCGCTCTACGCGGAGCTCTCGAAAGACGAGGTGCTCAAGAGCTTCATGGATGAGCACATCACCGACTACGCGGCCAGCGAGGCTGGCTTCGATCCCTCCGACGAGGAGCTCGCCAAGGCGGCAGACATACCCTTCGAGGACTTCGAGAGTTCGATGCGCGACATGGCTGAAATGCGGGGCGTTGAGGAAGAGGAAGAGATCGCGTGGTGGAGTCGCAAGATCAGGGGCGTCATGTACCTCTGCACGCTCAGCTCGTGCGAAGCGACCGAGGAAGACTACCGGTTGGTCTACGAGCAGAAGTATCTTCGCTACCCGGTCGAAGTCGAGGTCAGCCACATGCTGTTCGCTGTCGATGAGAACGCGACCGACGACGAGGTGGAGGCCGCGAGGCGCCTCGCTGAAGACGTCAGCGTAGAGGCGAGGCTCCAGGGCTCCGATTTCGCAGAACTCGCGCGTAAGCACTCTGACGACCGCTCGTCCGTCAACGGTGGTGCCCTTGGGCGGTTCGCCGCCGGCTCCCTGATAGAGCCCTTCGAAGACGCGGCGTTCTCGCTCGAGGTCGGCGAGATCTCGGGCCCCGTGCGCACGAGCTATGGTTGGCATATCATCCTCGTCACTGACAGGGTGATGGGTGTGGCTCCGACGTTCGAAGAGTTCAAGAGTCAGTCCGAGTTCCTGCTCCGTACCTATAAATTCCAAACTGCGCATGCCGAGGGCATCCCTCGACTCTATGAGCGCTATGACGTGGTGGTGATGCCTGAGAGTGTCCAGGAGCGCGTGAACCCATGAACGAACGAGCGGGTCGCTTCCTCTCGCCTTCGAGGCCTGACGTATGAACGCGTCCAGCCGTCGTTCCTGGCTCGTGGCTCTGCTGACCGTCGCGATGTGCGCCGCGTGTGCGTCCCCGGCCACGGTCGTGGCCGCGCGCGAGCTCGCCTCGGACGCCCCCTGCGTGCTCGACGACGCGGCGCCAGACTTTCCGCTCCAGGCGACGGGGTGCGTCGCGATGATCGACGGCGTCGGCGTCTCCCCCAACGGCTTCAACACCTGGGCTCGCCTGAACATCATCCTCCAACCCACCGACCGCGAGGGCTGGGCGCAGATGAAGCTCAAGTACGTCGAGATCTACATCAATGAGGTCCTCATCGACCGGGAGGTCGCGGCCGTCGGCTTCACGCTCGAGGGGCGTGAGCGCGACCTGTGGTTCGCCGTGTTGTTTGGCGAAGGCGAGTCGCTCGATGAACGCCTCGAGATCGCGACGGGGTCGGGAGAGCGGTCCGAGGACGAGGTGCTCGCGATGTGGCGCGGGCACGCCACGCGGCGCGCCTACGCGTGCCACGTCGCCGGCTGCGCGCAGCGCGACGGCTGGGACCCGGCGAGCAGTTACGGCGTCCGCTACGATGCGTACGAGGACCTCACGCTCGCCGTCATGGCACGCCACGACGTGATCCTGATGCCCGAGAACGTCGTGGTGCGTTGGGGTTGACGTGAGCGGGCAGCCTGTCGACTCTGCCGTGGTCTCGTCACCAATGTTCTTCACATGGAGGGGGTGGCATGCGCCGACTTCTTTCGATCAGTCTCGCTGCGCTCGCGTGCTCCGCGTGCGCGACCTCGCCAACACAAAGCAATGGACTCGAGCTCGTTGACAGGGCGCCGTGTGCGCCGGACGAGGACGCCCCGAAGGGCGTCGTCCGCGCGATCGGTTGCGTCGCGAGCATCGACGGACAGCTCATCTCTCCGCGCGCGTTCGACGCCTGGGCGGTGTTCACGCTGCCGCGGGGCCTGGAGGGGCCGACCGGCATGCTCGAGCGGATGCGCGCCGGCATCCTCACACGCTTCGTGGACGTGACGCTCTTGCACATGGATATGGCCGAGGCCGGCTTCGCGCCGTCCGAGGCCGAGCTCGCGAGCGAGCTCGGCCTCCTCCAGATGAACGGTGACCCGAAGGACCGGCTGCGCGACGTGCCCGAGGGCGTCTCGCTCCAGGAGATGCGCGCGTGGGAGCTTCGGCAGGCCAGCGTCATCGCGTTCGTGTGCCTCGAGCGCTCGTGCGGCGTGACGGAGGAGGAGTCGAGGGCGTTCTACGACACGAACGTCGAGCGCTTCGAGGAAGGCGAGCAGGTGCGCGCCAGCCACATCTTGATCAAGCTTGAGTCCGACGCGACCCCACCCGAGGTCGTGGCCGCGCGCCAGCAGGCCGCGGAGATCGCGGCGGCTGCGCAGGCCCCTGGCGCCGACTTCGCCGAGCTCGCCAGGCAGCGCTCGATGGGACCCAGCGCGAGCAGGGGCGGTGACCTCGGGTTCTTCCCGCGAGGCCGCATGGTCCAACCCTTCGATGACATGGCGTTCGGTATGGCGCCTGGAGAGGTCTCCGGCCCCGTGCGCACGGCCTTTGGCTGGCACGTCATCCTCGTGTCCGACCGGAAGCCGGCGAGAACGAAGGCCTACGAGGAGGTGCGGGGGGAAATCACCCGCACGTACGGGCTGCGTAAGCGCTCCGAGGCGTACAAGGAGGCAGTGCGTACGGCCAGAGAGCGGCGCACGGTCGAGGAGCTCCTCGACCGCGTGGTCGTGAGCGCTCCCGTGGAGGCGCCTCCAGCCGAGGAGGCGCGCTGAGCGCCTCCTGTCTCTTATACACATCTGACGCTGCCGACGATCTACTCTGTGT
>CAJXPN010000326.1 GCA_913058025.1 uncultured Myxococcales bacterium
CGAGATTTCTGCCTGTCTCGTGGGCTCGGAGATGTGTATAAGAGACAGCCACTACGGCAACGACTCGATGACCAAGTTCGGATACTTCCGCACCGAGCGCATCGCCTACGATCGCCAGTTCGGATTCACCGACGATCGCGTCATCACGCTGGCCAACCGCCACGACCTCTGGAAGGACGACTTCAAACGCGACGACGAAGGCGACTACCTCCGCGACGCCGACGGCCGACGCATCCCGACGCCGCTCGCCAGCCGCACACCCAAGCCCGTCGTCTACCACCTCTCCCCGAACTTCCCCGTCGACGACCTCGCCACCGGGCTCGCCGGCATGACCGACGACTGGAACCGCGCCTTCACGCGCACCGTCGCCGCCGCCAAGGGGATCTCGCCCGAGAAGGTCACCGCCGACTACGGCGACATGTTCGTCCTGTGCAACAACCCCGTCGCCGTCGACGACGCCCCCGCCTGCGACCCGCGCCCCTCCGGCCAGCGCTCCGACGAGAACGGCGACTTCGTCCCGTTCGTCGCTCGCCCCGGCGACCTGCGTCGCTCGTTCGTCTACTGGGTCGAGCAGCCCCAGATGGTCGGCCCGCTCGGCTTCGGCCCCTCGTTCGCAGACCCCGAGACCGGCGAGCTCATCTCCGGCACCGCCTACGTCTACGGCGCCGGCGTCGACCGCATCGCCCAGTCCGCCGTCAACATCATCCGGTACGCCAACGGCGAGATCTCCGAAGACGACCTCCGCGTCGGCGACGACATCCGCGCGCTCATCCGGGAGAACCTCGACGGCGTCCTCGACCCCAGGGCCAGCGTCGAACGCTCCTCCGAGCTGCGCGACATCCCAATCGAGCAGGGCCGAGACTTCATGCTCGACGGCCACCAGAAGCAGGTCTTCGAGATGATGGGCGAGCAAGGGCTCGACATCCTCGACAAGGACACCGGGATGAAGCAGCGCGCCGACGACATCGTCAAGCGCGAGGGCCTCGACCGCGCCATGCTCAACGACGAGATGATCCTCGAGCTCACCGGCGGCAACATCACGCCCAGCCAGCTCCAGAACATCGACATCGACGCCCTCCTCGATGGCAAGTCCGTCGTCGAGGCCTTCGACTTCCAGACGCAGCAGCGCGAGCGCCTCGAGGGCGCCGCGCGCGCCAACATCTACCTCGCCGAGTTCGCCGACCCCGCCGTCGTGGGCACCGCCCTCGAATACAAGGGCCGCACCGACTACGACGTCATCTGGAACGAGATGCGCAACCGCACCTTCCGCGCCGTCATGGCCCACGAGGTCGGCCACACCCTCGGACTGCGCCACAACTTCCAGGGCTCCTACGACGCCGTGAACTTCTTCGACGGCTACTGGGACCTCAAGAAAGAGACCTTCCGCACCGTCGACACCGTCGACGACCTCTACGCCGTCAACGAGCTCAGCCAGAACCAGATCGACGGCGACATCACGCGCTACCAGTACTCGTCCATCATGGACTACCACGCACGCTTCAACTCGGACACGGCTGGCATCGGCAAGTACGATGAGGCCGCCATCATCTTCGCCTACTCATCGGGCACTTACGATGACCTGGGCACCGACAACGCCGAGCCCTGGAACCAGGAAGAGGGCTACGTCGAGATCTTCGAGGACGTCGCCGACGGCGCCATCCTCAACCTGCCGGGCTACCAGCCCATCGACCTGAAGCCCTTCATGCAGTCCTACGACGACCGCGTCGCGGCCTCGCAGCACCCACTCGCCGACGTCCACTACACCAACCTCATCACCGCGATGGGTGGTCCGGACGCCATCCGCGGCCGCTCCATGGCCCGCTACTCCGACCTCAAGTCCAGCCGCCTCGCTGGCGAAGACTACCCCCTCGAGGTCCAGTACATGTTCTGCTCCGACGAGTGGGCCGGGGCGACCATCTCCTGCAACCGCTGGGACCTCGGCGCCGACCCCTTCGAGATCACGCAGTGGGCCATCCGTGACTACGACGCCTACTACCCATTCAGCCACTTCCGCCGTAATCGCTTGACCTTCACGTCGGCCTCCGGCGCCAACCGATCCTCGCGCGTCTTCTCGACCATGCCGTTCGTCTACCAGCAGTTCTTCTGGGATCAGTACTACGGCCTCGACCAGACCACCTCGAACTACTTCCTGCTCGCGGCCTACTCTGGCCTGAACTTCCTCAAGCGCGTCATCGCCACGCCCTCCTACGGAGCCTACAGGCTCGACACCGCCGAGAACGAGTACGAGCTCATCACCACCGACCCGACCTACGACACCGACATCGACCTGCGTATCGACCCGAGCGCCACCGCTCGCCGCCAGTTCAGCCGCTTCCGCGCCGACGAAGAGGATGGATACTTCTACTTCCAGAAGATCGAGGAGGCCGGCCACTTCTGGGACGCCTTCTACGCGATGCAGGCCCTGATGTCCTCGAGCTCCTTCCAGATCGCGGCGAACACGCAGGCCGACTTCCGCTCCTTCTCCATCCCCTACTTCCTCATGTTCCCCGACGACCTGACCGGCCTGTTCAATGGCGTCTTCAGCCGGGACTACTCGCAATACGCACCGCGCGTGGTCGACGGTAGGGTCATGCGTGAGCCGCTCCTCGCGCTCCAGACCTCGGCATCCAACGTCTTCGACCCTCTCACTGGCGGATCGCTCGACCGCGCGGCCATGGCCGGTGGCACACCCATCGACCTGAGCACGAACTTCACCCAGCGCCTCTACGCACTCATCTACTCATCGGCGCTCTTCAGCTCCAACTTCTCCCTGTCCTACATAGACCAGGAGAGGATCTTCCGCCTCGGCTCCGGTGAGACCCTCTCGGCTGGCGAGGGCTTCGAAGGCATCTCGTTCACCGACCCGACCACCGGCATCGCCTACGGCGCCCTGCGCCGGACCGGCACCGAGGGCGCCACGCTCGCCTCCAAGCTCGTCGAGCGCGGCATGGTCCTCCAGGCCAACCTCCAGGCCGACCCCACCGACGGCGCCTCCTTCAACGAGCTCCTCCAGCTCGTCGAGGACGTGACCATGATCATCAAGGCCACCAAGCTCTTCGGCGACTCGCCGCTGTGAGCCTTGCTTGAACACACAGGGTAAACCTCCTCGCGGCCGACGCCACACCACGTGACGTCGGCCGCGCTTCTCTGCGCGTCCCCCATGTGCCAAGCTACGCCACCACGCACCACGGAGGCCCCTCGTGAGCCTGTTCGATCACCCCGTCGTCTCACAGCGCTACTTCTTCGGCCGCGCCGGCGCGCCAAGCAGAGCCATGCGCGTCTCCTCGGGCGATCACACCCTCGTGTGCGCCGTCCACCGCGTCCTCGACCACGCCCCCTGGATCGTCCACTTTCATGGCAACGGTGAGGTCGCCGCCGACTACGAGCGTGACCTCGCGCAGACCTTCGGGCGGCTGGGCGTCAACGTCCTGTTCGCCGAGTACCGTGGCTACGGCGCCTCCACCGGCACACCACAACTCGCCGCGATGCTCGACGACACCGAGGCGATCCTCAAGGCCACCGGCGCCCCGCACGAACGCTGCGTCGTCTTCGGCCGCTCCGTGGGCTCCATCTACGCCATCGAGCTCGCCGCGCGTTGTCCCGACGTCGCCGGCCTCGTCATCGAGTCCGGCATCCACGACGTCCTCCAGCGCATCCTCCTGCGCGCCGAGCCTCACGAACTCGGCGCCACGCTCCCCGAGCTCCAGGCCGAGGCCTCCCGCGTCTTCGATCACGCCCGCAAGCTCGCCTCGTTCCCCAACCCATGCCTGGTGATCCACGCGCGCGGCGACCACCTCGTCGACCTCTCGCACGCCGACCGCAACGTCAACGCCGCGCCCAAGGCGCGCGCGCTCTACTTCGATCGAGGCGACCACAACTCCATCATGTACTCCAACCTCGACGCCTACTTCGCCGCGCTCGCTGCGCTCCTCACCGAGATCTTCCCCCACGGGTGACCTCCAATGATCCATGCGCACGTCTCCCTCGACCACTGGCGTGACTCCGGCGAGCACCTCGAGCTCGACGGCCGCTCCATCTTCATCCACGACTCCGGCGGTGACCTCCCGCCGCTGCTCCTGCTCCACGGCTTCCCCACGAGCTCCTGGGACTGGGCGCCGCTGTGGGCCGACCTGACCTCACGCTGGCGCGTCATCGCGGCGGATCACCTGGGCTTTGGCTTCTCCGACAAGCCCAGGCACCTCGCCTACACCTTCGACCTCCAGGCGGACCTCCACGAGCGCCTGCTCGCCACCCTCGGCGTAACCTCGTGCGTCGTCTTCGCCCACGACTACGGCGACACCGTCGCCCAGGAGCTGCTCGCCCGGCAGGTCGACGGAGTCCTCACCTTCGAGATGACCTCGCTGTGCATGCTCAACGGGGGCCTCTTCTTCGAGGCGATCCGCCCTCGCCCCATCCAGAAGCTACTCCTCGGACGGCTCGGGCCGCTCGCCAGCTCGTTGATGAACGAGCGCATCTTCACGCGCAGTTTCTCACGCGTCTTCGCCCCCGACCTCGTCCCGTCCGCGCGCGACCTCCACGACCACTGGCGCTCCATCACCCACGCCGACGGCCACAGGATCGCGCACCGCACCGGCGCATACCTCAACGAGCGCCGCGAGCGGCGCACCCGCTGGGTCCGCGCCATGCAGACCACGGACACCCCCATGCGCTTCATCTGCGGCCTGCTCGATCCCGTCTCGGGCCGATCCATCGCCGAGCGCTACGCCGAGCTCGTCCCGAACCCGGACCTCGCGCTCCTCGCGCACGTCGGGCACTACCCACAGCTCGAGGACCCCGAGGTCGTGCTCTCGCTCTTCGAGGAGTTCGCCTCCTCGCGCTCCACCTGACCCGCCGCGCTACTCGCCCGTGGTCCGGCTGAGCACGGGGCCGACCTCCACGTCGCAGCGCCCCTCGGCCTCGCGGCCTATCAGGCGCACCTGATACGTCGAGCGCACGCCGTCGCAGTCGCCGTCACCGCGCGCCTTGAGCACGAACTCGTGCACCCCCGGCGCGAGCTCGCGGCTGCTCGTGGACCACGTCATCGGCTGGACCTCGCCCACGGGCGCGCCCGCCCGAAGCGACGCCCACTCCGGCGCGTCCCAACCCTCCAGGTTCGCGCGGCATGCCTTCCCCGAGGAGTCCGACGGGCCACCTCTCGACGCGCAGCATGTGTCCTCCGCGGGCACCGGCGGCGCGCTCGCCGGGAACGCGCACGCCCCCTCCTCCGAGTTCGTGTAGTGATCGGCCGCCGCCGCCGCCATCTGGTTCAGCCTCGCCTCGACCACAAGCCCCGTCGCCACGACCTCGTCGTCTCGCACGGACTCGAGCAGCAACGAGCCCGTCATCAGACCGAGCACCGCGTCCAGATCGTCGAACACGCCGGGGGCGATCACGATCACGTCGTCACCCTCGAGCTTCACCTGGTGGCCCTCCACCACGCGATCGACCACGTGCGCGAGCACGAGGAGCTCGACGACCTCCTCGAGCCGCTCCTTCTTCATCGTCTGCTGACGCAGCCCCGCCGCGATCGACTCCCCCTGCCCCGCCACCGCGCGCACCTGCGTCCTGAGCGCGCCGCGCGCCTCCTCTCCGCCGGTGAAACGCATCACCAGGTCACCTCCGCGCACGTACGCCTGCGCGATGTCCAGGCCCAACGCGCCCTGGCCCCCCGCGAGCTCCCAGGCTGGCACGTCCACCACCGCGTGCGCGACCCGCGGGCCCCTCGCCGCCAGCGCCTCCGAGAACGCGTCGAGCTTCGTCTGGCTCAGGCCCATCTGGCCCTGTCTCTTATACACATCTGACGCTGCCGACGATCTACTCTGTGTAG
>CAJXPN010000327.1 GCA_913058025.1 uncultured Myxococcales bacterium
CGAGATTTCTGCCTGTCTCGTGGGCTCGGAGATGTGTATAAGAGACAGGCACCGAATAACCGCCGCAGAACGCGCGCACGTCTTCTCGGATCGCGGCGAGCTTGGCGTCGTCCTCGCGCGCGGTGATCGCCTCGTCGATCCAGCCGACGATCTGGCGCATCTCCGCCTCCTTCATCCCGCGAGTCGTGACCGCAGGCGTCCCAATGCGCACACCGCTCGGATCGAACGGCTTGCGCGTGTCATAAGGTATCGTATTGTAATTGCACACGATACCAGCCTTCTCCATCGCCACGGACGCCGGCTTACCGCCCAGCCCCTTCGGCGTGAGGTCCACGAGCACGAGGTGGTTGTCCGTCCCTCCCGTGACCACGCGGTAGCCCGCCTCGATGAACGCCTCGGCCATCGCCCTCGCGTTCGCCACGATCTGCGCGGCGTAGCCCGCGAAGTCAGGCTGAAGCGCCTCCTTGAGCGCCACCGCCAGCGCCGCCACGGCGTGCATGTGCGGCCCACCCTGAGCGCCCGGGAACACGGCCTTGTCGATCGCCTTGGCGAACTCGCCCTTGCACATGATCAACCCGGAGCGCGGCCCCCGCAACGTCTTGTGCGTCGTCGACGTCACCACGTCCGCGTAGGGCACCGGCGTCGGATGCACGCCCCCGGCCACGAGCCCCGAGATGTGCGCCATGTCCACGAGCAGCGTCGCGTCGACCGCGTCGGCGATCTCTCGGAACGCCTCGAAGTCGAGCTCTCTCGGGTAGGCCGAATGCCCGGCCACGAGCACCTTCGGGCGCACGCGCTCGGCCTGCTCGCGGATCGCGTCGTAGTCGATGAGCTCGGTGCCCTCGCTGACCTGGTAGTGGTGCCCCTCGTAGAGCTTCCCCGAGAAGTTCACCTTCCAGCCGTGGGTGAGGTGCCCGCCGTGAGGAAGATCCATCCCCAGGATCGCGTCGCCCGGCTTGATGAGCGCCAGGTACGCCGCGAAGTTCGCCGGCGAACCAGAGTAAGGCTGCACGTTCACGTGCTCGGCGCCGAAGAGCTCCTTCGCGCGGTCGATCGCCAGGCGCTCGACCGCATCACACAACTCCTGGCCCATGTAATAGCGCTTCCCGGCGTAGCCCTCGGAGTACTTGTTCGTGAAGATCGAACCCGTCGCCGCCATCACCGCGCGCGAGGCGTAGTTCTCGCTGGCGATCAGACGAATCGTCTCCTCTTCACGCCGCTCCTCGCGCTCGATGAGATCGGCCACCTGTGGGTCCACCGCCCTCACGGTCTCCACGACCTCCCTCACCTTCGACTTCTCCGCCATCACTAACCTCTTTGGCTTTCGAATTCGCCGCGCAAAACCCCGCGCGATCGTGTCGCTTTTATGCGGGCGCTCGGTAACATGTCAAATGAGGAACCCGCCACGTGCTCTACCCGCTCGTGCCCCGAAACGACGCGGGCGGCGCGGGGTCCTCCCTGAGGAGACCCCGCGCCGCCCGACCGACCGACGCGTCATGCTGCGCTCTGACTCACTCGGCCGCTGCCGTGATCTGGGGTATCTCGCGGATGTCGATCTCGTCGTCCCCGCTCTCCTCCAGGTTGTTCGCCACGATCTCGGCGAGGTCCATCAGCGGGATGTCCGAGTCACGGTTCTTGAGGCCGTCGTCGAACATCGTCATGCAGAACGGGCACGCCACCGCGATCGCGTCTGGCTTGACCGCCAGCGCCTGGTCGGTGCGCTCGATGTTCACGCGCTTGCCGATGTGCTCCTCCATCCACATGCGACCGCCACCGGCTCCGCAGCAGAAGGACTGCTTCTTGTTCAGATCCATCTCCACGAGCTCGATGCCCGGGACCGACGAGAGCGCGTCGCGCGCGTTGTCGTACTCGCCGACCCAGCGGTTCGCGTAGCAGGAGTCGTGGTAGGTGACCTTCATGTGGCCCGTGCCGCGCATCTTTATGCGCCCGTCGGCGATGAGCTCGTTGAGCAGCTCCGTGTGGTGGACCACCTCGTAGTGGCCGCCGAGCTGCGGGTACTCCTTCCCGATCGTGTGGAAGCAGTGGGGGCACGTGGTCACGATCTTGGTGACCTCGTACGAGTTGAGCACCTCGATGTTGGCCGTGGCGAGCATCCAGTAGAGGTACTCGTTGCCGATGCGGCGCGCCGGATCGCCCGTGCAGCCCTCCTCGTTACCGAGGATCGCGAACGAGACGTCCGCCTCGCGCATGATCTTGGCGAACGCGCGCGAGACCTTCTTCTGGCGGTCGTCGAAGCTGCCCGCGCAGCCAACCCAGAAGAGGTAATCAGGCTTCTCCTCGAGGTCGCCCATGAGCGGGATGTCGAGCCCGTCCGCCCAATCCGAGCGGTACGAGGACGAGATGCCCCAGGGGTTCGAGTTGTTCTCCATGTTGCGGAACGTGCGGCTGACCTCGATGGGCATGTCCGCCTCGGTCAGCGCGAGGTAGCGCCTCATGTCCACGATCGTGTCCACGTGCTCGATGAACACCGGGCAGTTCGCCACGCACGCGCCACACGTCGTGCAGCTCCAGAGCTCCTCTCGTGTGATCACCGAGCCCGTGAGCATCGGGATCACCTCGTCGGCGTCGTCGTTGCCCTCGCGCAGCGAGTGCTCGCCCTTGACGCGGATCTGGTCCTTGATCTTGTGGATGATCATCATCGGGTTGAGCGGCTTGCCCGTGTTGTACGCCGGGCAGTAGTGCTGGCAGCGACCACACTCGGTGCACGCGTACGTGTCGAGCAGCTGCTTCCAGCTCAGCTCCTCCACGCGGCCCACGCCGAAGCTCTCGGCCTCCTCGTCCTCGAGGTCGATCGGGTAGAGCGACCCGTCCGGCTCGAGCTTCCTGAAGAACACGTTCGGCATCGCGCCGATGAGGTGCAGGTGCTTGCCCATCGGCACGTAGTTGCCGAACGCGCCCACGATGAGAATGTGCACGGCGTACGAGAGGTGGTGGAACGTCGTCATCGAGCCGATTTCCCAGCCCTGGATCATCTTCGCGATCAAGTAGGCGAACGGCGTGAACACCGGATCATGACCAAGAATGTTCAGCGGCGTCGCCGCGATCTCGGCGCCGTTGGCGAACAACTTCGTGACCATCAGGCCCACGATGAACACGATGATGATCGCCGCGTCCGCCGACTGCACCACGTGCTGCGGCTTGAAGACGTAGCGCCTGATCCCGAGCAACGTCAGCGCGAAGATGATGATCACCGACACGATGTCCTGGAAGAACAGGATGATGTTGTAGGGCATCACCCCTATGATCGCCGAGAAGTGGAAGTTGAACGTCCACGGGGTGCCTCGGATGAGGTACTCGATCGTCTCCACCTGGAGGATCAGGAACCCCCAGAAGATCATCAGGTGCAGGATGCCCGCGGGCTCCGCGATCACCCTCTTCTGACCGATCACGTTGACCAGGAATCCCCTGACCCTCTCACCGACCTGGTCGACCTCGAGGCTGCCCTGGCCCATCGCCACGTAGCGAAGCAGCCAGTACACGGTCCTCGCCGCCGATGCCATCATCGCCAACACGACGACCAGCACCACCAGACGGAAAATCCACCAACCCTGGGTAATTTCGACAAACTCCACGACGATCCTCTCCGTTCACGTGTTCACGCGCTATGGGCGCGCGTGCCTCATATAACCCGGCTAAGCCACGGGAGCAACACGACTCGCCACGCCAACTTCGATGCGACCACTCATCCGCGAGGAGCGCGCCCAGGCGAGCCTCCGCCAGCGCCTGGTCATGGTTGCCCGCGCAAGAACCAGAGCGCCCCCCGCGCGAGGTCGCGTGGGGGGCGCACGACACGCGGTGAGGCATCTACGGATCAGGCCGAATCGCCCCCTGCGCCGCCTTCCTTTCGGCGCCTGATGAGGTCGATTATCACGAGCGCGAACCCGAGCCCGCCGAACCCGCCGCCCACCGGCAGCGCGCCGTCGTACCCGGCGTCGGGGAGCAGCCCGAACCTGAACTCGTCGACCATCTCCGACTTCTTCTGCTCGTCGCCGAAGTCGTCCACCGTCGTGGTCTCCACGAGCACCTTGTACTTCGTCACGGGCTCGGCCCCCGTCGCGCCCCAGTAACCGAACACGCAGAGCCCCAACACGATCAACACGATTCCAGCGTTCCTCATCTCACAACCTCGAACATTCAGGCTCGTCCACCGCCCCGGGCTGCACCCGGAACTCACGATATGCACCACGTTTCTTTGACACAACTATGCACACGAAGCGCGCGCGGCATCAAAACAATGCGACCGAAACGTGAGCGACCTCGCCGCGGTGTCCGTGGCGAGGTCGCTCTGAGCGGTCATGCCGGTCGGGTCACTCGGCCTTGCCGTAGACCACGCCCGTGATCTTGATCGTCTCGCCGACCTTGCTCCCGACGACGCCCTGCTTGCCCTCGACCTTGTGGTTCGCGAGCTTGACCTCGAGCGCCTTGATCTCGACCTTGAACAGGCCCTTGTCCGCCAGGTACTTCAGCTCGATCTCGGCCTTCGCCGGCGCCTCGACGCCGTTGACGTTGATCTTGCCCACCGCGATGCCCTTGGCGCCCGCGCCATCGGCGACGCCATCGGCGATGCTCTCGAGCGTGAACGTGATGTTCGGGTTCGCCTTGGCGTTGAGCCAGTCCTTACCCTTCATGTGGCGATCGCGCAGCTTGTTGCCCGTCTCCATCGAACCGACAGGGAACGAGATCGTCCCCTTGCTCTCGGCGAGGTTGGAGAGGTTGAGCGTCACGCTGCCCGAGATCTTCCCGTTCGCCGTGCCCTGGATCTTCTCGGCGGGCGCCTCGGAGACGAACTTGATCGCCGACTTGGAGGCGTTGACCGCGAAGGTCTTCTCTCCGTCACCAATCGACTGCGCGAACGCGCTACCTGCAGTGAACATGACCAGAGACGCGGCCGCGACCGTGAGCATCGACTTCATCATACCTAACTCCTATTCGAGGTTGGGGGCTGGCCCACCTTCGTGGGTCAATCTGTGTTGGTGTGTTGCGCCTTCTTTGACGCAGCATCACACCAATTATTTAGTTCTATCTGGAAACAGTTCGTCTTCGCCTCGTCGACCTTCGGCGCCGACTGCAGCTCTATTCAACGGACGCCCGAAGGTTTCGCCGCGCTCATCTTACACACGTTCAGTAGAAGAGGTGGAGCTGCATCGTGAACTGGCCCAGGCTGTACTGGTTCTCGACGAAGGTCACGCGGTACTCGGGGCGCAGCTCGATGTAGGGCAACGGGAAGTACTGGACGCCGACCACGCCCGCCTGGGTCAAGAACTCATCACCCTGCTTCGACGTGGTCGCGCGCTCGTAGCGCCCCTCCACGATGAGCCACTCGAAGAGCTGCCACGAGGCCATCCCCATCAGGTTGAGCGTCGAGTGGTCGGCGTCCTCTCCGCGGTTCGAGAGCGAGCCCTCGAGCATCACCGCGACCAGGTCCTTCTTGCCCACGCCCACGAAGTAGTTCTGCATCATGAACGACCCCGCCCCTAGGACCGACGCGCCCAACCACGAGGTGACGCCTTGGTCCGAGAACTGCGGGAGGAACTGCACGCGGCCCGAATACGCCAGCGCGTTCGATCCGACCACGCTCCTGTCTTCGGCCGCCGTCCCTTCTCCCTCTAACGCGTCCGAGAGGTTGTTCGCGACGTACCCGCCCGCGTCGGCCCTGAACCAGTAGACGGGCTGGTAGGAGAGGTCGGCGCCCAGGTCGGCGTAGTTCGGCGCGATGATCGGCGCGACCTGCGAGGCGTCGCGGCGGATCCACATCTGTCTCTTATACACATCTCCGAGCCCACGAGACAGGCAGAAATCT
>CAJXPN010000328.1 GCA_913058025.1 uncultured Myxococcales bacterium
GATTTCTGCCTGTCTCGTGGGCTCGGAGATGTGTATAAGAGACAGTCCTCTCGGCGGCCGAGCACCTCTCCAACCTCATCCGCGACGTCCTCGACATGTCCGTCATCGAGTCGGGCGAGCTCTCCGTGAAGAACACCACGTTCGGCGCCCGCGAGCTCATCGACGAGACCCTCACCATGTGCTCGCTCGAGAAGTCCTCGAACACCTTCTCCGTCGAGTGCCCCGGCGACCTCTCGATCCACACCGACCGCACGAAGCTGCGCCAGGTCCTGCTCAACCTCGTCTCGAACGCCGACAAGTTCACCAGCTCGGGCGAGATCTTCGTCACGATGACGGTGGAGGACGGCTCCCCGACCCTGATCGTCCGCGACACCGGCGTCGGCATCTCCCCTCAGGCGATGGTCACGATCTTCGACACCTTCACGCAGGAGCACGAGGGGGACCCCTCGTTCGGCAGCGGCACGGGCCTGGGCCTGGCCATCGTCCAGGGCCTCGTGCGCGCGCTGGACGCGGAGGTCTCCGTCGAGAGCCAGCCAAGGCAAGGCACGGCGTTCCGCGTCACCCTCCCTGCATGGTCGCTCTCGGCCTGAGGCGGCCGCGACCACCTCGGCGACCACCACCTCACTGGTAGGGGTCCGCGTCGGCCCACCCCAGATCAGGGTCGCCGCCCTCGAGGAACCCCCTCGCGCTCCCGACGACCTCGTCGGGAACTCGCCCGGCGTCGTCGAGCAGCGGCGCCTGCGCCCACACCACGCCCGGCTCCGAGCGCAACCAGCCGAGCTGCTGCTTTGCGTAGCGCCGCGTCTGCTTCTTGACGGCCTGGACGCACTCGGCGATCTCGACGCCGTCCAGCAGGTGCGGCGCGAGCTGACGGTAACCCAACGAACCCAATGACTTGGTGTCACGCGGGTACGCGTCGAAGAGGGCCCGGCACTCCTCGAGCAACCCCTCCTCGATCATCGCGTCGACGCGCCGGTCGATGCGCGCGTAGAGCTGGGCGCGCGGGCGGACGAGCGCGAGCTTGAGCGCGTCGTAGTTCGGCGCGCGGAACGCGTGCTCGCGCTGCATCACGCTGAGCAACCGCCCCGTCTGCTCGAAGACCTCGAGCCCGCGCGAGGTCCGCACGGTGTCGTTGGGGTGGAGGCGCTCGGCGAGCTCGGGGTCGACCTCGACGAGCATCTCGTGGAGGCGCGCGCGGCCGTGCTCGGCCACCAGCTCTCCGTGGCGAGCGCGGATCTCGGGACTCGGCGGCGGCGCCTCCATGAGCCCGTGGACCACGCCGCGCAGGTAGAGCCCCGTCCCGCCGACGACGATCGCGTGCTTGCCGCGCGCGCGCACGTCCTCGATGACCGAGGTCGCGCTGGCGATGAAGTCGCCGACGTTGTGGTCCTCGTCTGGCGCGAGGATGTCGATGAGGTGGTGGGGCACGCGGGCGCGCTCGGCGGGTGAGGCCTTGGCCGAGCCGATGTCGAGCCCCCGGTAGACCTGGACCGAGTCCATGTTCACGAGCTCAGCGCCCAGGCGCTCGGCGAGCTGGAGCGAGAGCTCGGTCTTCCCGACGCCGGTCGGCCCGCACAGCGCCAGGATCCTCGGGAGCTCGCCGCGTTCGCGCGAGGTCGGCTCGTAGATCTCCACGTCAGCGCCTCTCGAAGGAGGACTCGAGCTCGTGGAGCGACATCCTGAAGTAGACGGGCCGCCCGTGCGGGCAGTTCGCGGCGAAGTCGATGGCGTCCATCTGGGCGAACAGGCCGTACATCTCGGGCTCGCTCAGCGCGGTCGGCCCGCGCACGACCGAGTGACAGGCCATCCGACTGAGGACCGCGTCCATCGCCTCGTCCATTCGGGTCGAGCGGCCCTGGTAGCCGAGGTCGTCGATGGCGTCGCGCACGATCTTGTCGATGTTGGCCTTCTGGAAGATCGCCGGGACGGCCTTGAGGACGTACGAGGAGCCGCCGAAGTGTTCGATCTCGAAGCCGGCCTTGGCGAAGAACTCGAGGTTGTCGCTGAGCGTGTCGGCGCGCAGCGTGTCGAGCTCGATGCGCTTGGGGAAGAGCAGCGGCTGGGACTCCTTGTGCTCGGTGGCGAAGATCTTCTTGAGGCGCTCGTAGCCGATGCGCTCGTGGGCGGCGTGCTGGTCGATGATGACGAGCCCGGACGCGTCCTCGCACACGATGTACTGACGCTTGAACTGGCCGATGACCTTGAGCGCGGTGAAGTACCCGCCCTGCCCCGGCGTGGCGACGGCGGCGGACTCGAACTCGGCGCCGGTGACGCCGTCCACGGCGGCCCCGGGTCGCACGGGAGCCATCGACCCGGGCTCGGCGAGCGGCTGGGCGCCGCGCGCCGTGAACCCCTGCTGAATCGGCTCGGCCGGGCGCCCCGTCGCGTCGAGGAGCTCGGCGCTCGCGCGCCCCTTGGCGAAGTAGGGGTCGCTCGGGTCACGGTAGGCGTGCGTGTGCGCCTCGACGCGGCCGTCGAGGCCGTCCGTGAGCAGCTCCGAGGCGCGCCGAGGGCCCGCGCCCATCGGCGTCATCGTGGCCATCGAGGGCTTGACGAAGCGGTCGCGCGAGGCGACCTCGCCGGGCGCACCGCCAGCGGCCGCGCCTGGCCCGCCCGCCTCACTGCCCGGCACGGGACCGGGCAGCCCGTCCTTCGACTGGTACGGCTGGAGCTGGTAGGCGCGGCCCTCTCGCTGTACCCACGGCCCCTCGGCGAGCGCGTCGGCGATGGCGTGGTAGACTGCGCGGTAGATCGAGTTCGTGTCGTGGAAGCGGACCTCGGTCTTGGCGGGGTGGACGTTGATGTCGACCATGTCGTGGGGCACGTCCAGGAAGAGGACGACCGAGGGGTAGCGCCCCTTGTCCATGAGCGCGCCGTAGGCGCCCTTGATGGCGGCGCGCACGGTGGAGTCGGAGACGTAGCGTCCGTTGACGAACGTGTAGATGTTGTTGGGCGTGCGCTGCTTGTGCCCCGGCTTGCTGTAGTAGCCACGGGCGACGACGCCGTTGACCGCCGGGTACTCGAAGGTCGGGTAGAGGACGTCGAAGACATCACGGCCCATCACATCGAGCACGCGGTCCTTGAGATCCTTGACCGGGGCCAGGTCCAGCCGGACCTTCCCGTCGCGGCGCAACCGGATGCGCACGTCGGGGCGGCTGAGCCCCATGCGGATGAGCATCTCGGTGATGTGGCGCGACTCGGTGCCCGGCGTCTTCAGGAACTTCAGGCGCGCGGGCGTGTTGAAGAAGAGGTCCCGGATCGTGATCGAGGTCCCCGCGGC
Source organism: uncultured Myxococcales bacterium (assembly GCA_913058025.1). Taxonomy (GTDB): domain Bacteria; phylum Myxococcota_A; class Bradymonadia; order Bradymonadales; family Bradymonadaceae; genus CAJXPN01. The sequence continues at coordinate 3,281 of CAJXPN010000328.1, forward strand.
CATGCCCACGTCCTCGACGACGCCGATCTGGCCGCCCTCGACCTCGACGCGCGTGCCGCTGAGCGCGCCGTGGGGCTTGGTCTTGAGCTCGAACCGAGACACCGACGCGATCGACGGCACCGCCTCGCCCCTGAACCCGAGCGTGGAGATGCGGAAGAGGTCCTCGACGCTCTTGATCTTCGAGGTCGCGTGGCGCTCGAGCGCGCGCAGCGCGTCCTCACGCTCCATGCCGCAGCCGTCGTCGTCGACGCGGATGAGGTCTCGCCCGCCGTTGTCCACCGTGATCTCGACGCGCGTCGCGCCCGCGTCGAGGCTGTTCTCCACGAGCTCCTTGACCACCGACGCTGGCCTCTCGACGACCTCGCCCGCCGCGATCTGGTTCGCGAGCTCGGGTGGGAGGACGGTGACCCGGCGAGGTTCACGCGCGACGCTCTCGGCCGCCGCGTTGCGCCACGTGCTCGAGTCCAGCTCCCCTTGCTCTCCGTTCGCTCGCGCCATATCGAGACCCCTTCTCGTCACACCATCCACCAGACCCCCGCACACGCTTCGTGCGCGCGAGGACGCCTCTTTCTATACCTCGCCGGCTGGCGCAGGCGCCAACGCCGAAAGGATCGTGTCGCGAGCGGTGTACGGCCAGATCGTGCGCGCGGCGAGGGCCTCAGCCCTCGACGAGCTTGCAGACGCCGACGAGGTAGACGAGCTCCTCGCGAGCGTCGGACAGCGGGTAGATCGAGACCTCGCTGAGGTAGGGCGAGCCGTCGGCGCGGTGGTTCGTGACGACGCCGTTGTAGGTCTCGCGTGACGCGATGCTCTTACGCATCGACTCCATCTCGACGGGGTCGCTCTCGGGCCCCTGGAGGAAGCGGGCGTTGCGGCCAAGCACGTCGGCGCGGGCGTAGCCGGTCATGTCCAGGAAGTGCTCGTTGACGAAGACGAGGGGCTCGTCGGGCTGGAGCGGGTCCGAGATCATGACGCCGTGGTCGACGCGGTTCACCGCGGCGAGCAGCGCGGTCGAGATCCGCACCGTCGAGCGCAGCGCCTCGGTCGACTCGGCGTGCTGGACCGCGTAGCGCAGCGCGCGCTCGAGCACCTGCCCGGTGATCTGCCCCTTGACCAGGTAGTCGTAGGCGCCGAGCTCCATCGCGGTGACGTCGACGTCTCGACCGCCCTGGCCCGTCAGCATGATGATCGGCGCGCGCGTCCCCAACTTGAGCGCGTCCTGGAGCAGCTCCAGGCCGTCGCGCGCGCCGAGGTGGTAGTCGAAGAGGTAGACGTCGTGGACGCGCTGGCCGATGACCTCGAGCGCCTCCTCGTAACCGTCCACCCAGTCCAACTCGTAGGCGCCATGTTCGATGTCCTCGAACAGGTCGCGCGCGATCATGTAATCCTCCTCGTCGTCATCGACCAGGAGCACCCTCATCGGCTTCTGAGCGGTCATCTTCACTCACCTTGCTGGGACGGTGGGAGCTCGACGATCTCGAACCAGTAGCGCCCCAACATCTTCATGATATCCACCAACCCGTCGAACGTCACCGGCTTCGTGATGAACGAGTTCACCCCGAGGTCGTACGAACGCAGGATGTCCTCCTCGGCCTTCGAGGTCGTCAGGATCACCACCGGGATGTTGCGCAGCTCGGGGTCTCCCTTGATCTCCTTGAGCGCCTGCCTGCCATCCTTACGTGGCATGTTCAGGTCCAACAGGATCAACCCCGGCCTCGGCGCGACGCCCGGCTCGGACCACTCACCCCGCTGGTTGAGGTAGTCCATCAGCTCTTCGCCGTCCTCGACGAACTTGATCGTGTTCGCCAGGCGGCTCTCGGCGAGCGCGTCCTCGGCGAGCAGGCGATCGTCCTCATCGTCGTCGGCGAGCAGGATCGTGATCGACCGTACCTCTGCATCCATATCGTCACCTCGTCATGGCCATGCGCGGCCACTCACTGTCACTCCAACGCCGCGGCGGCGCGGCCACTTCCCCCGTTACCACAAACATCCCCGGCTGGCTCCCAGAAGGTCACCCGCCGGGGGCCACGTCATGGCGTCGTGGGCGGCGTCGAGCGGACCCCCAGCGCGTGGAACGCGAGCGCGAGCTCCGAGACCACGAGCTCCCAGAACAACCCGCCGCCGAAGCCCGTCCACCACAACCAGTTCGTGTCGCGGTCGACCTCGATCGAGAGCACGCCCAACGCCTGCTCGCAGAACATCACGGGGAAGGCGAGCGTGGCGTAGCTCGTGCGCCGCACTGGCTTGTAGTAGGCGCCGAGACCGACCCAGTCGCCCTCCATCTCCTCGAGCGAGACCGACCGAACGTCCAGGATTCGCTGGGTCCCCTCGTCCACGAACAGCGCGTTCTTGAACTCGGTCGCGTCGCCCTCCTCGTACCCTCCGGCGAGCACGAGCGGGCGCCTCAGCCGCACCGCCAGCGCGGACACGCCCGTCGAGCGGCGCTCACCCGGGGGGACGTCCACCGGCAGGTCGAGCCGCTCAAGCTCTGCCCAACCTCGGGGGTGCTCGTAGCGGAGCACGCGGCGCCAGTC
>CAJXPN010000329.1 GCA_913058025.1 uncultured Myxococcales bacterium
CCGAGCTCCTCGAGGTCAGCGCGGTGACCATCGGCGCGAACCCCGAGGCGACCGCCGTGCGGTCCTTCGGCGCGCGCCACTGGGCCGACGACGCCGACGACGACGCGCAGGACGCGCGCGCACTTCTTCGACTCGCCAAGCGTGGGCTGCTCACCGTCCGCTCGCAGCCCTCGGGTGCGGGCGCTGAGGACGTGGACGGTGGCCAGCGCTCGCCGGACGAGACCGATGAGACAGACGCGGGGACGGGCGACGAGGTCGCTACGCGCTCCGCAGACACCACACCGGAGCCCTCCGAGCCGATCGCGCTCAGGCTCATCACATCCAAGCAGGGAGAAGCAGAATGAGCGACGAGAAGAAAGACGAGGGCATGACCTACGACCAGCTTCGTGAGTTCGTCCAGGGTGAGATGAAGAACGCCGGCCTCGAGGGCCTGGGCGATGAGTTCCTCACCAACATGGAGGAGCACTACAAGCAGTGGTCGAAGTCGAGCGAGTCGGACAAGGCGCGCGGCAACGCGGCGATGTTCCGCCAGGCCGTGGCCAACGGAGGCTCGGCGGTCGCACCGTTCGTGAAGTCGGACCCCAACGAGGTCACCCTGGGCGGTATGCTGTGGGCGAAGATGGCGGCGTCCCGCCTCGGAGTCGAGCAGACTCGCGCCCTGGCCGACCGCCACGGCTTCGCCGCCGAGGTCAAGTCCCTCGAGGCGGGCGCGTTCACGGCGGGCGGCTCGCTCATCGCCGAGGAGTTCAGCGCCGAGATCATCGAGCTGATGAAGCCGGTGGCCGCCGTCCGCGCGCTCGGCGCGCGCGTCCTCCCCGTGCCCTCGGGTTCGATCACGCTGGGTCGCCAGAACTCGAGCGCGACGGTCTACTGGCTCGGCGAGTCCGACGCCATCTCCGAGAGCCAGCCCGGGACCGGCCAGCTCAAGCTGGGCGCGAAGAAGCTCGGCGCGCTCGTCCCCGTGAGCAACGACCTCCTGCGTCGCGCCCCCGCCGCCGCCGCCGCGATGATCCGTCAGGATCTCGTGACCGAGTTCGCCAACGCTGAGGACGTCGGGTTCCTGCGTGGCTCGGGCTCCGAGTTCGAGCCCAAGGGCCTGGTGAGCTACGTCGCCTCCGGCAACCAGTTCAACGGCACCGGCACGGTCAACCTCGACAACGTGACGATCGACCTGATCAAGGCGCTCTACAAGGTCGAGGGCGCCGACCACGTCAACATGACGAGCCCCGGCTGGCTCATGAACCCGCGCGCCGCGTTCGGGATCATGCTGCTCAAGACCACCGACGGCTACTACCCGTTCATGCAGGAGATGGCGCAGTCGGGGACCATCCTCGCCTACGCGTACCGCAAGTCCAACAACGTCACCAAGGCCACCGGCACGGGCGACACGAAGAGCCGCATCTTCTTCGGCGACTGGGCGCAGTACCTCATCGCCGACACGCTCAACTTCGAGCTCTCCGAGTCGGACACCGCCTCCTACGGCACGAGCAACGCCAAGTCCGCCTACGCGCGAGACGAGACGGTCATCCGTGGCCTCCACGAGGTCGACGGCGCGCCGCGCCACGACGACGCCTTCGCGATCATCAACGAGGTCGAGTACGGCGAGTCCCTCGACTCCTGATGAGTCGGCCGGGCGCGCCGCGTGAGCGCGCCTGGTCCCCATCCTCACGCACAGCAGACCGACACTCAGACACCATCAGGAGCTCATGACATGAACGCGTCTCAGAAAGACATCGGGGCCTACATCAAGCCGGCCCTCTCCATCGCCCCCGTCAGCACGGACGGCTCCGCCGACGTCAGCGGCTCGGGCATCGACCGCGTCGGCTACTACAGCGGCGTCGTCGTCTGCGCGATCGGCGCGGCCTCCGGGTCGCCTTCGGCGCAGTCGATCGTCTTCCAGCTCGAGGAGTCCTCGGACAACTCGACGTTCGCCGCCGTCGCCGGCGCGACCGTCACCATCACCGCCGACGACACGCTCGGCGAGCTCGACGTCGACCTCTCGGCGCGCAAGCGCTACCTGCGCGTCGTGTGCACCGACGCCACGGCGTTCACGGCGGGCACCACGCCCGCGAACATCGTCACGGCGAGCATCGTGCTCGGCGGCGCCGACAGCCTGCCGGCGACCTGATGGCGGACCGCACTCGCATCAGGTTCGTGCGTGAGTGGAGCCGGCATCACCCGGTCGGCCACGTCGAGGATCTGCCCTCACACATCGCCAGGCGGCTGTGTGAGGGCGACGAGCCCTTCGCCCGCGAGGTCACCCTCGAGGGCGAGTACGTCCACCGCGCCATCACCAGCGCGCGCCCGACCGTCAGGCCGAAGCGCGCGAAGAAGAAGAAGGACGCCGCCGAATGACCCTGCTCGACGCCACAGCACTGACCACCGTGGACGCGCTCACTGACGAGCTCGGCCTGACCGGTGAGCAGTCCGTCACCCGGCTCCAGCGGTCGGTGATGGTGGCGTCTGCGCAGGTCGCGAGCTACCTCGGCCGCCGCGTCCACTACGGCGCGGCGGTCGTCGAGGTCCTCCCGGCGACGGGCGGCGGCGTCCTCCTGCTCTCTCGCACTCCTGCGCTCAGCGTGGCGAGCGTGACGCTCTCGACCGATGGGGGCGCCACCTCGACCACTATCGACTCCAGCGACTACACCCTCGAGGTGGGCGTCGACGGCGACGACAACGCGGGCATCCTGCGCAGCCTTGCCGGCGGCTGGGGGTTCTCCGGCCGCCGCGTGGGCGCCTCGGGTGACCCGCTCCCCGGCACCGAGTCCGAGGCCTACACCGTCACCTACGCGGGCGGCTGGGTGACTCCGGCTCAGGCGACTGACGAGCTCGCGCGCACGCTCCCCTTCGACCTCGAGGGCGCCGTCCTCGACCTGGCCGCGCAGTCGTGGAAGACGCGCGGTCGCGACAAGTCGATCGTCAAGCGCTCCACGCTCGGGGCGTCCGTCACGTTCGCTCAGGGCGCCGACGGGGGCCTCCCCGCCGACGTTCGGGCCGTGCTCGACCGCTACAAGCGGAGGGCCATATGACGTGGTGGCGAGACGGCTTCACCGACACCTACTCCTACGCGCTCCCGGCTGGGCTGGGTGACGACGCTGAGCTCACGTTCGGCGACGTCGTCACCGGCGCGACCGGGCGGCTCGTCCTCAACACCGAGCGCACGCGCTCGGTCGACGAGCAGGAGATCGTGACGACCCACCAACTCCAGACCGAGGTGGTCCTCGTGCAGGGCGCGCGGGTCTGGATTGACAGCGCCGACACGGGCTCCGTGGCTGCGTCCCTCTCGGTGCGCTCGATCGAGCGCGCGAGCGACCTCGGCGGCGGCGGCACCCTCTACGAGGTGAGGCTGTCATGATCAAGATTCGAGTCACAGGCTCCGACCGCGCGCGCCGCAAGCTCAAGAAGCTCGCCAAGACGACCCCCGACGCCGTCGCCTACGCGATGATGAAGTTCGGCGAGATCATCATGGACGCGAGCGTCGACCGCACCCCCGTGGCCACGGGCGAGCTGCGCGACTCCGCCTACGTGTCGCCCCCGATGCGGCGCGGGTTCTTCCAGCTCGTCGAGCTCGGCTACGGCGCAGACTACGCCCCCGAGGTCCACGAGAAGACCGAGAAGAGCTACCGCTCGGGCGAGCCCAAGTTCCTCCAGAAGGCCGTGATGACCGAGGCGAGGGGCCAGCTTGGCCAGCTCGCGGTCTGGGCTACCGCCTACATCAAGCGCAACGCCTCGGCGCCGTCGCGCGGGAAGTACCCGGCCAGGCCGAAGGGGGGCTCATGACGCCTCACGTCGACATCGCCGCCGCGCTCGTGGCCGCCTCGCTCGGGACGCTGGGTACCGACCTGTTCTACGGCCCGGTCCAGGACAGCGGGCAGGTGCCCAACGCCGTGATCTTCGTGCTCAACGTGGGCGGGTTCGCGCCGGTCCCCGACATGGGCGGCGCCGACGCGCCCGACCTGCGCGAGCGGTCGGTTCAGGTGCGCGTGCGCAGCGAGAAGGCCGCCTACACGGCGGGCGAGGCGATCGCGCAGGCTGTCTGGGAGGCCATCCACAAACGGCAGCCCGCCGGCTACGTGAGCTGGGAGGCGGGTGAGCCAATCTACATCGAGCGTGACGAGTCCGGTCGTCACCACTGGTCCATCAACACACTCGTGCGAACGCACGACTGAGAAGAGAGGTAGCGCATGGGAGTCAATGTTGGATTTGAAGGGACGCTCGAGGTGTCCACGGACGGGAGCTCGTACTCCGCCATCGGCGGAGCGAACAGCGTGAGCGCGAACATGGCGCGCGCCATGCACGAGATCACCGACTTCGACGACACCGCCGTCAACCGCATCGCCGGGCTCAAGGATTCGAGTTCGAGCGTCAGCGGCCACTACATCGGCGACGACGCGGGTCAGGTGATCCTCAAGAACGCCACCGCTTCGGGCAACGACGTCTACCTGCGCTACCGCCCCGACGGCACGCTCGGGTTCGTACTCCAGGGCAAGATCGAGAACTACAACGTGGGCGGCGACCCCGGCTCCACGGTGACGTTCGACAGTTCGTTCCAGGCCAATACCGCCTGGACCGTCGAGTCCTGATTCCACCCACTCACGAGGAGGTGAGCCATGGCGACAGCCGGATACAGCGCGAGCGTTCTCGTGAGCGGGACGAGCACAGCTATGACAGACGAGGCGACCACTCAGGTGGGCGCCACGAAGAGCTACTACATTACGAGCCTGACGAAGCGCATTCTCGACCCCGCCGTCGCGGTGGTCGTCGAGGACGCCACGGTCGTGGTCGCGGCGAGTAACTACAGCGTCGACCACCTCGCCGGGCGCGTGACGTTCGTGGCGGGCTACACCGTCAACGGCGCGGTCACCGTCACGGCGAGCTACCTCCCCACCCTCGAGGTGGGCACGGCGCGCGGCTTCAGCTTCGGCACGATGCGCTCGATGCTCGACAAGACGGTCTTCGGCGACACCGCCACTGACCGGCGCGCCGGGCTCGCCGACTGCTCGGGCACGCTCGACCGGCTCGACGTGGGCACCGACGACCTCGACGGCGGCGCGGGGACCGTCACGCTCGCGGGCATCCTCGCCGCCGGCGACTACACGCTCGTCAAGGTCGTCCCCGACACGAGCGACACCGACACATTCTTCGCGTGCTGGGCTCGGCTCGAGTCCGACGCGCTCTCCGCCGACGTGGCCGACCTGGTCACCGCGTCGCTCTCCTACCAGGGCGTCGTCCCTGGCAACGCCACCCAGTCGTTCTGGCTGGGCGACACCACAGCATGAGGCACCCGTCATGACCGAGACACAGACACCACCCGTATCCCTGCGCGACCGGCTCCGCTCCGCGACCGTGGGCGCCTCCGTCAAGCTGCGCTCCGAGCGCGTGCCTGTCGGCGATGACCTCGAGATCGAGGTGCGCGAGCTCACGCACGGCACCAAGCAGAAGATCGCCAAGAAGTGCATGGGCAAGGGCAGGGGCCGCAAGGGCGCCGACGCGCTCGAGCTCGACCTCGCCAAGTACCAGATCCTGATGGTCATCGAGTCGTGCTTCGACCCCGAGAGCGGCGCGAAGATCTACGGGCTGGCCGACGCTCAGGCGATCGGCGAGCAGTCCGCCGGCGGCTGGCTCGCCGACGTGCAAAAGGCTGTCACCGTTATTAACGGCGACGACGACCGCAAGGGGGAGGGCGGCTACAGCCCCGACGAGGTCGCCGCGCTCATCGAGGGGCTCGCCGCCGAGCTCGACGACCTCAACCAGTACCAGCGCGCCGAGGAGCTGCGCGAGCTCGCCGACGACGTCCTCAAGT
>CAJXPN010000330.1 GCA_913058025.1 uncultured Myxococcales bacterium
AGCGTCAGATGTGTATAAGAGACAGTCCCCGAGGACGCCCACCCCCTGCTGGTGGCCCCCGAGAAGGAGGAGAACGTCCTGATCATCATCATCACCTCGGACCGCGGCCTGTGCGGAGGGTTCAACTCGAACCTGATCCGCAAGGTCTCCAGGTTCGTGAAGGAGAAGCGCGAGCTGACCGACACGATCCGGATGGTCACGGTCGGCAGGAAGGCCAACCAGTTCTTCAAGCGCTCGAGCGTCGACATCGAGTCGAACTATCCGGGGCTGTCGGCCGAGGTGACCTTCGAGGGCGCCAAGGACGTCGCGCAGCAGGCGATAGGGATGTTCACCAACGGTGAGGTCGACCGCGTCTACATGGCGTACAACGAGTTCATCTCGGCGATCGCGGTGGAGCAGCACATCGTGCAGATCATGCCGCTGACCCGGGAGGACGATGGCTCCGAGGAGCCCGCGTCCGAGATCGAGTACATCTACGAGCCCAGCGAGGCCGTCCTGCTCGGCAAGCTGCTCCCGAACTCGATCGAGATCCGCGTCTTCCAGGCGCTGCTCGAGAGCGCCGCCGGTGAGCAGGGCCAGCGTATGGCCGCGATGGACAACGCGACGAACAACGCCTCCGACATGATCGACAGCCTCACGCTCCAGTACAACCGAGCGCGTCAGGCCTACATCACCAAGGAGCTCGTCGAGATCGTCTCCGGCGCGGAGTCCCTGAAGGGGTGATACGGCGCGCCCTCGAGGGCGCGTCCCGAGTACAGCGAAACGAACAAGGTTCACAAGATACGAGGTCGGCGGCATGCGCCGCCCGGCACAGGAAGGAGAAGCGAAGATGGCAGGAGAGACGCAAGCGAGCGCCGAGGGTGTGCTCAGGCAGGTCATCGGACCGGTATGCGACGTCGCCTTCAGCGGCGAGGTTCCCCCCGTCTTGAGCGCGCTCAAGATGACGAACCCGTCGATCGACGGCAACGAATGGAACCTCGTCCTCGAGGTCGCGCAGCACCTCGGTGAGGGCGTCGTGCGCGCCATCGCCATGGACACGACCGACGGACTCGTCCGCGGCATGGAGGTCATGAGCACGGGCTCACCCATCATGGTGCCCGTGGGCCAGCAGGTCCTCGGCCGCATCCTCAACGTCGTGGGCGACCCCGTCGATGAGATCACGGTGTTCGAGCTCAACAACGGCGAGATCAAGCGCGGCATGCTCGACGGAGAGTCGGACACCGCCTACACGATCAAAGTCCGTGACATGGACGACCCGCACCACATCGAGAACGTCCAGATCTCCAAGACCAACGTCAAGGAGGTCAAGGTCCTCGAGACCACCGAGCGCTGGGCCATCCACCGCAAGCCGCCTTCTTTCGTGGAGCAGTCGGTCTCGACCGAGGTGCTCGAGACGGGCATCAAGGTCATCGACCTCCTCGGGCCGTACGCCCGAGGCGGCAAGATTGGCCTCTTCGGCGGCGCCGGCGTCGGCAAGACCGTGCTCATCCAGGAGCTCATCAACAACATCGCCAAGGGCCACGGCGGCCTGTCGGTGTTCGGCGGCGTGGGGGAGCGTACCCGTGAGGGCAACGACCTCTACTTCGAGATGATCGAGTCGAAGGTGATGAACCCCAACGGCATGTGGGACGGCTCCCGCGTGGCGCTGGTCTACGGCCAGATGAACGAGCCCCCCGGCGCGCGCGCCCGCGTGGCGCTGTCGGCGCTCACGATCGCGGAGTACTTCCGCGACGTCGAGCAGCGCGACGTGCTCCTGTTCATCGACAACATCTTCCGCTTCACGCAGGCGGGCGCCGAGATGTCGGCGCTGCTGGGCCGCATCCCCTCGGCCGTGGGCTACCAGCCCACGCTGGCCACGGAGATGGGCATCCTCCAGGAGCGCATCACCTCGACCAAGCAGGGCTCGATCACCTCGGTCCAGGCCGTCTACGTCCCCGCGGACGACCTGACCGACCCGGCGCCGGCGACCACGTTCGCGCACCTGGACGCGACGACGGTGTTGTCGCGTAACCTGGCGTCGCTGGGCATCTACCCGGCCGTCGACCCGCTCGACTCGTCGTCGCGTATCCTCCAGCCCGACATCATCGGTGAGGAGCACTACGCCGTCGCGCGTGGCGTTCAGGAGATCCTCCAGAAGTACAAGGAGCTCCAGGACATCATCGCCATCCTCGGCATGGACGAGCTCAGCGAGGAGGACAAGAAGACCGTCGAGCGCGCTCGTAAGGTCCAGAAGTTCCTCTCGCAGCCGTTCCACGTCGCCGAGATCTTCACGGGCATGAAGGGCGTGTACTGCAAGCTCGATGAGACGATCGAGTCGTTCAAGATGCTCCTCGACGGCAAGCTCGACGACCTCGAGGAGGATGCGTTCTACCTCGTGGGTACGGCCGAGCAGGCGCGCGAGAAGGATCACGGCATCAAGAAGAAGCTCGGAATTATCTGAGCGAGCGAGCGCGCGCCCAGAGCGCGCGAGGGAGCAGTAGAAGATGGCTCAGACAGACGGATTGATCCGCGTAGAGGTGGTCACACCAGCGCGCGCGGTGCTCGACATCAAGGCCAAGGACGTCGTCCTGCCCGGTGTCAATGGAGAGCTCGACGTGATGCCGGGCCACCTCGCCTTGCTCACGGACCTGGGCGTCGGTCGCATGATCGTGCGCGGAGGCCCAGAGGGCGAGCGCAGCTTCGTGATCGACGGAGGCTTCGCCGAGATCGTCAACGACACCCTCACGGTGCTCACCGAGTCCTGTGAGGGCATCGACGAGATCGACATCGAGCACGCTCAGCAGATGCTCGAGCGTGCCCAGGCCGAGCTCAAGGACCTCGAGGAGCTCAGCAAGTCCGAGGTCGTCGCCGAGGACGTCATGGCCCTCCACCGCAAGCAGATCGAGCGCTCCCGCGCTCGCATCCTGCATGGGAAGAAGACCGACTGATTCGGCGAGGGCGCCCTCGCGGCGCCCGGCCAGGATCCGAACGAGGCGGGCTACCCATCAGGGTAGCCCGCCTCGTCTCTTTTTGGGGCGGCCGTGGGGAGGGCGCCGCTCAGCTGATGATGGGGAGGTCCTGTCCGGCGAAGCCGTCGACGCCGGTCCACCACTCGGCGCGCGCGAACCAGTCGTCCTGAGTGGGGAGCTCCAGGTAGCCGAAGCCGCCGTGGCCCTGGAGGTCGTACTCGGAGCGCTCCAGGCCCATGGCGCGCGCGATCATGCCGAGCCACTGGTTGTGCGTGACGCCGGGGTGGGTCTCGTAGCGCTCGCCGGTGTTCTTGCTGAAGCCCTGGTTGCCGAAGTCGACGTGGTGGCCGGTCTGGAAGGCGCCCCCGGCCGACCCGGCGGTGATGATGGGCATGGAGAGGGGGCTGTGGGTCCTGGGTCCGGACTCGTGGACCCACTGGACGAGTGTGTTGTCGAGGACGCTGGCGCCGTCGCCGTCGTCGAGCGCGTCGAGCTTGGCGACGAGGTCGAGGAAGACGTCCTCGAAGAACTGGCGGTGCCCGTCGAGCAGGATCATCTGCCGGTCGGCCTGGCTGTCGGCCTGGTGCGCGACGTCCTGGTGCCAGTCGCCCTCGTAGGTCGAGAAGTGGTCGGCGACGTTCATCGAGGCGATGGCGCTCGAGCCGCAGGAGAAGGCGGTGGCGATGACGTCGTTCTGGAGCTGCCAGAAGCGGCGGTTGAGGGCGGGGTCGAAGTCGAAGCCGTCCATACGTCGGACGTCGCTCGAGCTCTCCGAGGGGGTGGGCACGTCGGTGCACATGGAGACGGCGTCGGCGCGGCGCTGGAGCTCGAAGACGCGCTCCATGTGGTCGTCGAGGCGTTGGCGGTCGGAGGCCGACAGGCGCCGGTTGCCCGTGCGAAGGCGGCGGTAGGACTCCAGCACGTGATCGACGGCGGGGGTGCGGGGGTTGGCGACGTCGTCTGGCGGCGAGTAGATCTGGTTGAAGATGGCGAGCGAGGAGTTCTCGGGCGCGATCTCCTGGAGGCTCCCCGTGCGCTCGGTGGGGTTGGACCACATGTAGCTCATGCGGCCGCGGCCCATGACCATGGCGCGTGAGAGGACGCCGTCGAGGTCGTGGTAGAAGTTGTCCGACCACGCGAGGACCTGATCGAGCGTGGGGTGCGGGTCGTTGACGAGCGGGGTGCCGTTGTTGTCGTTGCGGGCGTAGTTGCCCAGGTAACCCCCGGTGTGGTGGCCCAGGTACCAGGGGACGTCGATCCCTCGCAGGACGTTCATCTTGCCCACGATGGCGTCGGTGAGCGTGGCGGACGAGGCGGTGAGCATGGGCGAGAGCGAGGTCTGCCCGGCCATGGTGGTGGGGGAGAGGCGGCCGTGGCGGATGGTGCGCCCGGCGTAGTCGAGCCGTTGCTCGGCGCCGATGGCCGGCCACATGTTCTCGTTCCAGATGCCGCCGTGCTGGGTGGCCATGGTGACGAGGCGCTTCTGAGGCGCGCCGTCGGCGGCGCCGGCGGGGCGCGTCGAGAGCGAGGAGAGGATGGGGAGGGCGAGCGCGGCGCCGCCGGCGCCGCGCAGGAACATGCGCCTGGGGAACGTCTTCATGGTGTCTCTCCTTCCAGATCGGTCATGACGCGTTGGTGAAACTCGGGTCGCAGCGCGATGCTCTTGAAGACCTCGGGGAGGGTCGCGCCGGCGGCGAGCTGGCCGCGCAGTGACTCGAGCGCGCAGCCGTCCAGAGTCGTGTCCTCGAGGCGGCCGAAGGTGAAGCGGACGTAGTGTCGCGCGAAGCACGCCTCGAGCTGGCCGCTGTCGAGCAGCGCGGCGGTCAGGTCGGCGGCGTCGTCGACGAGGGTCTGCGCGCCGATGTCGATCTGAGGGTGTCCGCTGGTGTCGACGGCCTTGACGCCGTAGAGGTCGCCGTCGTCGTCGAAGAGCATCTCCTCGGCGCGGTGTCGCCCGAGGGAGTCGAAGCTCTCGGTGGGGAAGCCGAGGTCGTTGATGTAGGTGAGGTGGCAGCCCGCGCAGCTGGTGCCGGGCTGCTCGGTGAGCTCGACGACGATCTCGCGCGTGGTCATGTCGTCGGTGATCTCGAGCGTGGCGTCGGCGGCGTTCTCGTCGGGCGGCGGGGGCGTGGTGCACATGAGGTTCTTGCGCACGAAGAAGCCCTTCATGATGGGGCGCGTGGACGTGGTGCCGGTGGAGAGGAGCGCGGCGCGGGTGTAGACGCCGCGGCGCTCGGCCTCGATGAACGCAGGGGGGGGCGCCTGACCGTCCCATGCGGGCACGCCGTAGAGCGCGGCGAGCTCGGGGTGGACGGCGAAGGATAGGTCGCTGGCGAACATCTCCTGGAAGGACCCTGGCGTGGACCACATGTAGTAGCGGCCCATCTGCGTGAGCTCCTCGATCATGTGCTCGCGCAGGTCGGCGCTGGGTGCCGCGTCGCCGGCGAAGGTGTCGAAGCGCGGGGTGCCAGTGAGGCTGTTGAGCTCTGGGACCTCGTCGGCCCACAGCCAATCTTCGACGAAGCGGTCGAGGCTGCGCGAGGTCTTCGGGTCGGCGTAGACCCGGTCGACCTGGGCGGCGTAGACGGAGGGGTCGAGGAGGTCTCCGGAGGCGGCGAGGTCGAGGAGCTCGCGGTCGGGCATGGACTGCCAGAAGTGGTAGGAGAGGCGCGACGCGACCTCGTAGGGGTCGAGCGTGAAGGTGTCCGCGAGGTTCGCGGCGTCCGCGCCGTGCTCGACCTGGTAGAGGAACCGCGGCGAGTTCATCATGACCGTGACGACGTCGCGCACGCCCGCGGCGTCGATCCCCTGGGCGGCGTAGACGTCGGTGTAGAAGGAGACGTCGTCACGGT
>CAJXPN010000331.1 GCA_913058025.1 uncultured Myxococcales bacterium
GAGATTTCTGCCTGTCTCGTGGGCTCGGAGATGTGTATAAGAGACAGCCATGAACCTCACGCTCACGCGCCAACTCACCTGCTGCGCCCTCATCGCCCTCCTCGGCGCGTGCAGCGGCACGGACACCCCCCCGCCCACCGCGGAGCTCGACGCGGGCGCTTCGGGCGACGCCGACACCACACGCGATCCAGACTCCGGCGGTGAAGTCGACAGCGACCAGCCCGACTCAGGCGAAGACACAGGCGCGGACGACGTCGGAGGCGACGTGAGCCCCGACGCCAGCCCCGACGCGGGCGAATACGTAGAGGTGTCCAGGACCGCCGACGAGCCCGCGGGCGAGGACTGCCCCGGCGGCGGGATGAGGACCGAGGTCGGCCTGGACACCGACAGGGACGGCGCGCTTGGCGACGACGAGGTCGACGCCAGCCTGACGACGTTCGTGTGCGACCCCTTCGACGAGTCGCTGAAGTTCGTCCAGATCTCGGCGGGCAACCAGTACACGTGTGGCGTGACCACGAACGGAGGCGCGAAGTGCTGGGGCGACAACTCGAGCGGTCAGCTCGGCGACGGCGCGCTCGTGGATCAGGACGAGCCCGTGGACGTGGTCGGCCTGACCTCCGGCGTCGCGCAGGTCGCGGCAGGCGACGTCCACACCTGCGCACTACTGACCAACGGAGGCGCGAAGTGCTGGGGCGGGAACGCGTCGGGGCAGCTCGGCGACGGCTCCCAGACCCAGCGCCTGACCCCGGTGGACGTCACGCGGCTGACGTCCGGCGTCGCCGCGATCACCACGGGCGACGACCACACCTGCGCGATCACGACCTCCGGGGACGCGACGTGCTGGGGACTCAATGACGACGGTCAACTCGGCGACGGCTCGCAGACCTCGGCCAGCTCGCCCGTCAACGTCTCGAGCCTGCGCTCGGGAGTCCTGGCCATCTCGGCAGGCGCGCGCCACACATGCGCGATCCTCACCGGAGGCGGCGCGACGTGCTGGGGCGACAACGACAACGGCCAGCTCGGCGACGACTCGAACGACGACCGCTCGACGCCCGTCGACGTCGTGGGCATGACCTCGGACACCGCCTCGATCTCGGCCGGCGGCAACCACACCTGCGCCGTCACCACCACGAACGGCGCGAAGTGCTGGGGCAACAACTTCTTCGGCGCGCTCGGAGAAGGCACCACGAGGCAGCGCGCGACCCCCCAGGGCGTCTCGGGGCTGAGCTCCTCTGCGGCCTCCATCTCGGCTGGAGATGGCTTCACGTGCGCCGTCACCACCGCGGGCGCCGTCGAGTGCTGGGGCGCGAACGGCTCCGGCCAGCTCGGCACCGACTCGACCGACAACGAGACGTTCCCCGAGGACGTCTCCGGCCTGACCGCTGGCGTCTCGGCCGTCTCCGCGGGCGACGACCACACCTGCGCGTTCACCACCGACGGCATCGGCAAGTGCTGGGGCGACAACGACAACGGCCAGCTCGGGCTCGGCTACGACATGGGCACGCTCACGACACCACAGGACGTGCTCGACGACTGAGAGAACCGGTCGAGCGATCCTCGGCCACGGGCCCCGTGGGCCACGTTGACTCCCATGTCGACGCACCGCTACGCTCTCGATGAACCGATCGCCTCTCAAAGCCAGGTGGGCACACCATGACACCTCACGGGAGTGGTCGGGCGACGCCTACCTGAAAGGAGCTTCGTCTTGCGCACGCCAAGCAAACTCACGATTCGACTCGGCCTGCTCGCCTTCACTCAGGTCGCCTGTGGCGGCGCAGGAGACCTCTCAGGAGAGTCGCGCTTCGAGGACCGGTACGAACAGGTCGAACGGTCGTACGACGTGGCGCGCACCGAGTCCTGTCCCGGGGGTGGGGTCCTCACGTATTCGGGCGCGGACAGCAACGGCGATGGCATCCTGAGCCCTGGCGAAAGCGAAAGCTCCCTCACGAGGCTCAAGTGCGCACCTGCTCCTGGCCCCATCACGCTCGAGGTCGTCACCGCGGGCGGGAGACATTCGTGTGGGTTGACCATGTCGGGAGGGGTCAAGTGCTGGGGTGACAACAGAAGCGGCCAGCTCGGTGATGGCACCACGATCGGCAGCGGCGCGCCCGTCGACGTCCTAGGCTTGAACTCCGGGGTCGCGTCGATCGCCGCAGGTGACTGGCACACATGCGCGATCATGGAAGGCGGCGAAGCCAAGTGCTGGGGCGACAACAGCTACGGTCAACTCGGCGATGGCTCCCTCGTCGATTCATCCACGCCTGTCGACGTCCTCGAGCTGGAGATGGGCGTCGCCTCGATCTCGACGGGAGGAGCCCACACCTGCGCGGTGACCGTGGAAGGCGCCGCGGCGTGTTGGGGTGACAACACGAACGGAGAGCTCGGTGATGGTTCGAGCATGGTCCAGACCAGGCCCGTCACAGTGCAGGGGCTGAACCAGGACGTCTCCTCCATCTCCGCGAGCCTCTTCCACACCTGCGCGGTCACGTCCTCCGGAGGCGCGAAGTGTTGGGGAAGGAACGACCGCGGCGAAGTCGGCGACGGCACGACCCAAAAGAGGCGCTCGCCAGTCGACGTCATGGGGCTGACCTCAGGGGTCACCTCCATCTCGACCGGCACCGACTTCACGTGCGCGATCACCGACGCAGGTTCGGCCAGATGTTGGGGTGACAACACGAACGGAGAGCTCGGTGATGGGACCGATCTGGCGCATAGCACTCCTGTCGACGTGTCCATGCTGAGATCCAGGGTCACGTCGATATCGTGCGGCAGCGGCTACACCTGCGCGATGACCGCTGAGGGTGGCGTATGTTGGGGTAATGACAGAAGCGACATATTCGGCGAAGACGAGACGCCGTTCGACAGGTTCCGGGAGCGTGGCATCGTCTACATGCCCTGGCTCGATGCATCGGTCCGCGTCATCTCGACGGGAAAGACACACGCCTGCTTCGTCACCGAGTCATTCGAGGTCAAGTGCTGGGGCGACAACTCGTCTGGAGGCCTCGGGATGGGGTACGCCTCCGGCACGCAGGCGTTGCCCGTCAACGTCGTCACCGACTGAGCCGCCTCGAAAACGTGGTTTGATTGACGCCGTTCAATCGAACGCACTACGGTGTCGCTCTTCATAGACCCACGCTGAAGAAGGTGACCCATGGACGCATACATCTCCACGACCGCGCGCACGCCGCGCGGCAAGGGCCGCGAGGGCGGATCGCTCTCCGCGCTCCGCCCCATCGACCTCGTCACCCAGCTCCTACACGCGCTCCCCGAGCGCGGCGGCTTCGACCCTGCCGACATCGAGGACGTCCTGCTCGGCTGCGTCACGCAGACCGGCGAGCAGGGCGCCGACCTCGCCAGGATCGCCGCGCTCTACGCGGGCTGGCCCGACCAGGTCTCCGGCGCCACGATCAACCGCTTCTGCGCGTCCGGCCTCGACGCCGTCCAGCTCGCCGCCGCCAAGGTCCACTCGGGGATGGAGGCAGCGGTCGTCGCCGGCGGCGTCGAGTCGATGTCACGCGTCCCCATCTACTCCGACGAGGGCCCCTGGTTCGCCGACCGCGACGTCGCAAAGAAGACCGGCTTCGTCCAGATGGGCTTCGCGGCCGACCTCATCGCCACCCAGGAAGGCATCGGTCGCGACGACCTCGACGCCTACGCCGCGCGTAGCCACCAGCGCGCCGCCGCCGCGCACGCCCAGGGGCGCTTCACCTCGCTCGTCCCCGCGCTCGACGCCGACGGCGCCGTCGCCCTCGACCACGACGAGCTCGTCCGGCCCGGCCAGACCGCCGAGAAGCTCGCGCGCTTCGACCCGATCTTCGCCGACGAGCGATCCTCCAAGACCGCGCTCGCGAAGTACACGGACCTCGACGGCGTCACCCCCCTGCACCACGTCGGCTGCTCGCCTGGCCTCGCCGACGGCGCCGCGCTCGCGCTCGTCACGAGCAGGCTGGGCGCCGACGCGCTCGGGGTGACGCCGCGCGCTCGCGTGCTCTCGTACGCGAACATGAGCGTCGAGCCGATCCGCATGCTCCACGCCTGCATCGACGCGTCGCGCCTGGCGATGACGCGCGCGGGGCTCACGTCGAGTGACCTCGACGTCGTCGAGGTCAACGAGGCCTTCGCCGCCACGGCAATCGCCACGCAGCGCGCCCTCGAGATCGACGGGGAACGCTACAACCCCAACGGCGGCGTCCTCGCGATGGGTCACGCCATGGGCGCGACGGGCGCGATCCTCCTCATGACCGCGCTCGATGAGCTCGAGCGACGCGACGCCGACCTCGCGCTCGTCGCCATCTCGGGCGGCGCCGGCCTCGGCTCCGCCATGATCATCGAGCGCTGCTGAAAGCCAGCGCATCGCCCCCTCCCAACGAGTCCTACATCATGGCCTGGCAGACCCTCCTCCTCGTCGCGTACTGCGCGCTCCTACCCGCGGGCGTACTCGCGCTCGAGCGACGCTTCGCCTGGGCGCGCGCGTTGGGCGCCGTCCTCATCTGCTGCGGTCTGGGCATCGCCGTCGCCAACCAACCCTTCTTCGCCGTCGACCCCGCGCTCGCCGAGAAGATGAAGAAGGCCACCGACCTCATCAACTCCCTGACGATCCCATTGGCGATCCCGCTGCTGCTCTTCCAGTCGGACATGTCCGACCTGCGATCGCAGGGCAAGAGCGCGCTCAGCGCGTTCGGGATCTCGGTGCTCTCGGTCTTCCTCGGCGTCACCGCCATGCGCTACGCGTTCGGTGACATGCTCGGCGCCGAGGGCGGCAAGTCCGCGGGCATGCTCATGAGCGTCTACATCGGCGGGACCCCCAACCTCGTGGCAGTCCAGACCGCCGTGCAAGCCACCGAGGAGACCTTCGGCGTCGTGTTCGCCGCCTCGACCTTCGTCTCCACCTTCTACCTCTTCTTCGTACTCAGCTTCGCGAAGCCGCTGCTCGGTAAGATCTTCCCCGCGCACCCGCTCGCCATGACCGCTGACGACGCAGGCTCCACCGACGAGGGGACCTCCACGACGCTGGCCGAGCGCTTCAAGTTCGGCGGACTCAGCCTGCTCGCGTCCGTGGTCTGCGTGGCCATCAGCGCCGGCGCGACCATCGCGATCTTCGGCAAGATCGAGCCGCTCGGCGTCATCCTCGGGATCACGACGCTCGCCATCGTCGGCTCGTTCTACAAACCTCTGCGCGAGATCCCCACCCACGAGCCCATCGGGACTTACCTCATCCTCGCGTTCTGTATCTCCGCGGGCACCATGATGGACATCAGCAAGCTCATGGCCTCAGGCTCGGTCTTCCTGAGCTTCACCATCGCGTCCATGCTCATCTTCCTGACCATCCACTACGTGCTCAATCGGCTCGTCGGCAACGACATCGACACCACCATCACCATGAGCATGGCCACCATGTTCGGCCCGCCCTTCATCCCGGCCGTCGCCAAGGCGCTGCGCAACGACGCCGTCCTCGTCCCCGGCATGACGCTGGGGTTCCTGGGTTACGCCGTGGGCACGTACCTCGGGATCGCCGCCGGGTCGTGGCTCTGACGATGCTGCCGCCGGGCTTGGATTGGGGTTCGCGGTTTGAAACCAACTGGGGGTGGGATTGCAGCACGGTTCCCCAGCTGATTTCGGATACGCAGTCCCACCAAAGCCAGCTTCGGCCACGCAGCCACACCTCCAGCCCAGTCACGACCCACGCCCCCAACGCGCTCAGCTGAACGCCACGTCCCAGCGCTGGATCAGCGCGACGATGTCCTCCTGTCTCTTATACACATCTCCGAGCCCACGAGACAGGCAGAAATCTCGT
>CAJXPN010000332.1 GCA_913058025.1 uncultured Myxococcales bacterium
CGTGAGATGTGTATAAGAGACAGACAACGGCGGCTTCGGCAACGTCTCGAACTGGCTCGACGCCCGCGGCGCGCTCCCGCTCGACCTCTTCGTCGAGGACATCCCCTACGGCCAGACGCGCAAGTACACCAAGCGCGTCCTCTCCACCTTCTGGACCTACCAGTGGCTCTACGAGAACCGCCGCACCCCCGCGCTCCCCTTCGACCTCTCGAAGGTCCTCGAGGAGAGCAAGCGCTGAGCGCGCCCTGTGTGCCCGGCGCACTCAGCGCACTAAGCGCACCGCCCTCACGAGCTCCTCGGCCGACAACGTGTTCAGCACATCCCCCCGCTCGAACCACGCGCGCCTCGCCTGGCCCACCGCGAACCTCATCGCGGCCAGCCCTCGCGTCGTGTGTGCGTCCGAACTCAACACCACCGACACGCCGACCCTCTTCGCCCGACGAGCGTGGTCCGCGTTGAAGTCGAGCCGGCCCTCCGAGCCGTTGATCTCCACGGCCACGCGCCTGTCACGGCACGCCTCGAGCACGAGCTCGAGGTCGTACTCGTAGCCACCTCGGCCGCCGAGGATCCTCCCGGTCGGGTGGCCCAGCGACGAGATCACGCCCGTGTCGATCGCGCGCAGCAGTCGGTCCGTCATCTCCTTCGCGCTCATCTTCTGGAACAGGTGCACGCTCCCCACCACCCAGTCGCACTCGCGCAGGAGGTCCAGGTCCATGTCCAACCCCCCCTCCTTGAGGATGTCCACCTCCAGGCCGCTGAGCACCGTGAAGTCCTCCAGCGTCGCGTTCACCTCCCGGATTCGCTCGATCTGCTCGGCCAACCTCGCCTCGTTGAGCCCGTTGGCCACCGTCAACGACTGCGAATGGTCCGTGATCACGATGTACTCGTAACCCCGCGCCCTCGCCGCCTCGACCATCTCCTCGATCGTCGCCTCACCGTCGCTCGCCACCGTGTGCATGTGCGTGTCTCCGCGCACGTCGCTCAGCTCGAGCAGCCTCGGCACCGCCGCGCCCTCCGCCGCCTCGATCTCACCGAGACCCTCGCGGATCTCGGGCGGGATGTAGTCGAGCCCGAGCGTCGTGAACAGCTCCTGCTCCGTCGACGACGCGAGCCTGACGCCCGCGTCGTCGAAGACGCCATACTCACTGATCTTGAGGCCGTCGCGCTTGGCGCGCGTGCGCAGCTTCACGTGGTGCTCCTTGCTCCCCGTGAAGTAGTGCAGCGCGCTGCCGAATGCCTCCGGGTCGACCACCCGCACGTCCACCTGGATGCCCTGGTTCAGCCGCACGCTCGTCTTCTTCTCGCCCGAGACGATCACGCTCGCGACCTGCGGCGCCGTCCGCGCCGCCTCCATGATCGGCGCGGGCGTCCTCGACGCCACCAGCAGGTCGATGTCCCCGATCGTCTCCTTGCTCCGGCGGATCGACCCCGCGATCTCGATCCTCTCGACCTCGTCGAGCTCCTCGAGCATCGCCTTCATGTCCTGCGCGAGCTCGAGCGCCAGCGGCAGCGGCGTCCTCCCGATGCTCTCCGCCAGGCGCTCGATCTCGGCCAGGATCTTCTCCTCCGTCTTGGCGCCGAACCCATCGAGCGCCTGGATCTTCTTGGCCTCGGCCGCCGCCTGCATCGTCTCGAGAGACGAGATCCCCAGCTCGTCATACAGCGCCTTGATCTTCTTCGGGCCCAGCCCCTGGATCTTGATCACGTCGAGCAAACCCCGGTCGAGCTCGTCGAGCAGGCTCTCCCTCGTCGCGCACGTCCCCCGCTCACGGAGCTCCTCGAGGTCCTTGGCGATCGACTTCCCGACCCCGCTGAGCGTCCCCAGTTCGCCCCTGTCGATCAGCGCGTCGACGTCCTCGGGCGCCGCGCGCACCGCCCGCGACGCGTTCTCGAACGCGCGGACCTTGAATCGGTTCGCCCCCTTGATCTGGAGCAACGCTGCGACCTCGCCGAGCATCTTCGCGTAGTACGAGTTGTCCATTCCTCATCTCCTGCTGCGGCCTCGCCGGGCCTTCACTCGTTCTTCACCCGGTCGAACCTGCGCGCGCGCTCGGCGACCTCAACCACTGTCTCCATCGCCACACGATCACGCCTCGAATTGAACATTCGTCGCGTCGTGGGGTCTCACCTCTCGAGTACGTCACGAGGTCCTGCTCGATTCGTTGACGCCGTGACGCCTTTGCGTCTACGTTGTGCGCGTCAACCGAGAGGACGCGGCCCGATTCGGGGCGCGATGTTTGGAGAACGACGCGTCGCCAGCTACCATGGGCGCGCGATGGCGTCGATGGCGTTGACGTTGATGACGGTCGGATCGCCGCAGCCCTATGTTTTGGCGGCCTCGCGGTCCGTACACTGTGTTTTCAAGGACGTGTGATGAAGAAGCGGTCTCTCCTGTTTGTCGGGCTCTGCGCCTCCCTCATGATCTCCTCCCCTGCGTTCGCGCAGGAGGAAGCCGAGGGCACCCCTGCCGACGCTCCCGTCGAAGGCGACGCCCCCGTCGAGGGCGACGCCCCCGTCGAGGCGACCACCGCTCCTGATGGAACCCCTCCTGCCGAGGGCGCCAAGATCGGCCCCGGCGGTCGAGAACTCCGCAGCGACTACCCGGGAACCCCGGAGTCCAAGCAGGCCAACATGGAGACCGCTCGTCTCGGCGGCGGCGACAAGGGCGACTCCCAGACGTACGACCTGCGCGTGCGCGAACTCGAGACCCGCATCGACGACCTCAAGGATCGCGTCTTCCGTTCGAAGTCTCGCATCGTCCTCCTCCGTGAGACGCTGCTCGGCGGAAAGCTCGCCGGCTCCGCCGCGATCATCCGCCATGACGACGACCTCGGCTCGGGCTTCAAGCTCGTCCGCGCGACCTACGTCCTCAACGGCAAGTCCATCTGGAACAAGATCGACGAGGAGAAGGGCCTCCTCCCCGAGGAGCGCGAGTTCGAGGTCTTCAACGGCGCGATGAGCCCGTCGAGTCACTTCCTCGACGTCACGCTCGTCTACAAGGGGGACTCCGCCGTCCTCCCGTACTTCAAGGGCTACACCTTCACGCTCACCGACCGGTGCCCCTTCGAGGTCGAGCAGGGCCTGACCACCATCGTCGACATCACCCCCTTCCAGGGAGGTGACGCCACCACCGCCGTCGAGGACCGCCCCCGCATCAAGTGCGAGGTCACCCGGACCACCATCGACGCCGCCTCCAAGGGCGTCGCGACCGAGGAGGGCAAGTGAGCACGCTCCGACGTGACATCTTCGCGCGCGCTGCGCTCCTGACTTCGCTCGCCCTCTTCTCGTCGACCCCCGCGTTCGCTCAGATGAGCACCGAGGACGCCGCGGGCCTGCTCTCGCGCACCGAGCGCTCCCTCGACGACATCGAGGCGCGCTACCTCAACCCCGAGCTCGCCGCGACCAACCTCCCCATCGCCACCCGCTTCAGCGACGGGAAGGTCGCGCACACCATCGGCGACTACGAGAAAGCCTCCATCCTCATGCTCGACGTGGTCACGAGGACCGACTCCTCCTTCGCCCCCCGGCGAGAGGCCCTCTTCATCCTCGCCGACAGCCTCTACGAGCTGCGCAACTTCATCGGCTCTCGCGGCTACCTGCGCGAGCTCGTCGACATGGGCTCGGGCGAGTACTACCAGGAGTCGCTCGAGCAGCTCCTCGAGATCGCCTACGAGACACGCAACTACGAAGGCGTCGACTCGCTCTACTCCAAGCTCGACGGCTCACGCGCCGTCAGCGCCCCGGTAGACTACCTCCGCGGCAAGACCCTCTTCTCGCAAGAGGACTTCCCCGCCGCGCGCGCCTCCTTCGAGCGCGCCGCCAAGGAGCCCGCGCTCTTCGCCCAGGCCAGCTACTACATCGGCGTCTGCCACACCTCCGAGGGCAACCTCGACGCGGCCCGTAAGACGTTCGCCACGCTCGAGACCCCCAAGGGCCAGTCCTTCGACGACGAGCGCATCGCCAACCTCGCCTCCCTCGCCATCGGCCGACTCGCCTATGAAGAGGGCGAGTACAACGAGGCGATCCGGTTCTACAACAAGATCCCGCGCAACGACCCCGCGTTCGTCGACGCCGCCTACGAGGCAACCTGGGCTCTCGTCCAGCTCGGCGAACTCGTCGCCGCTCGCCGCAACGTCGACGTCATCCTCTTCAGCGAGCCCGAGCCCGAGCGCTACACCGAGGTCATGCTCCTGCGCGCCACGCTCTCCGTGCGCGAGAAGGACTACGACACCGCGCTCGCCTCCTTCCGGGACGTCCTCGACCGCTACGATCCCGTGCGCGAGCAGTTCGACGCGTTCTCCGCACAACACGACGATCTCGGCGCCTACTTCGCCTCCATCGTCAACGAGAACCTCGAGCTCAGGATCCCCCCAGGGCTCCCCTCCATCCGCACCGACTACGCCGAGAAGACCCCCAGAGAGTGGCTCACGGGAGGCTCCCGCATGAAGCGGGCGCTCACCATGACCGGCGATCTCGCCGTGACCCGTGAGGACATCGCCGGCTCGCTCGCCGAACTCGACCAGATCGAGGCGAGGCTCGGCTCCAACGCGCGCGCCGACTCCTTCCCGGTCATCCGCGAGGGGCTCTCGCGCTCGACCTCCATCGAGAGCCAGCTCATCGACCTCCGCGCCGCTCTTCTCCAACGCCAGGAGGCGCTCACGCTCCCGAGCCTCCCCGCCGCGCAGGCCTCCGAGTATGCTCGCCGCAAGGTCGAGCGGGACGCCCTCGCCGCCCGCGTCGAGGCGATCCCCAAGAACGCCAACGAGCTCGCCGCGCGCGGTGAGGCCGCCAGCAAGGACTTCACGATGATGCGGCGTAACCTCGACAAGCTCGCCTACGTCATCGAGGACCTCCGCCGCGAACTCGAGGCCATCGAGAGCCTCCAGCGCGCCGAAGACCGCGGCCTCTCCCCCGCGGACCTCGCCGAGGTCGAGCGCCTCAAGGCCGAGGTCTCCGTCGAACTCGACGCCCTCGAGCGCGAGCGCACCCTGCTCCAGCGCGACATAGAGCTCGCGCGTCAGCAAGTCGGCGGCGGCGACACCATCGCCACCTCGGAGCGCGACGTCCGCGTCGCGTACCGCCGCGCCCTCTCCGAAGACTCCGCGTTCCTGTCCAGCTACGGGTCCTCGGCCGAGCTCACCCGGATCGCTCGCCTGCGCGACCGACTCCCGCCCGCCGAAGCCCGCGTCGACGGCTTCAACGACAAGATGTACGCCCTCGTCGACGACAAGCTCGTCGACCTGCGCGACCGCGTCACCGTCGAGCGTAAGCTCCTCCTCGACCACCGAGCCTCCCTCGACGGCGTCACCGGCGCGTCGCGTCGCGTCGTCGGCGAGGTCGCCCTCGGGAACTTCCTTGGCCAGCGTGGAGAGCTCGATCGCGTCCTGCTCCAGGCCGACGTCGGCACCATGAACGTGCTCTTTACCAAAAAAGAGCAGGTCTCCAACGAGATCAATGGGCTCTTTCAGGATCGTACCGAGGAGCTCAAAGCCCTCCAGGAATCCTTTGACGATGTGCGCTGAGGGCCTCGCTCTTACGACCTCCCGAGCCCGGCCCGAATGAAGGTATGATGATGACCGCGAACCGACGTCTCCTGAATCTCCTGCTCCCACGTGTTGGACGAGCCCACGGCGCCGCGCTCTTGACCGCGTGCCTCCTCGCCTCCCCCCACGCGCTCGCGCAGGACGACGCCGACCTCGGCGCCGAGGTCGACACGGCCACCGGCTCGGAGCCCGCCTCCGGTCCCGCCGCCGCCGCCGCGCGCGCCGTGGGCA
>CAJXPN010000333.1 GCA_913058025.1 uncultured Myxococcales bacterium
GGGCGGTGATGAAGCTGAGGTCCCTGCGAGGGGACCGGCAAGCGAACGATAGTGAGCGGCGCCTGGGGGACCGTGCTGCAACCCCACCCCCAGCCCTCTTCCAAACCGCGAACCCAAAGCTAAGAACAGCCAACGTCGAGAGTCTCCTTGCAGGAGACGCGAAGCCTTGCCGACAGGCAGGCGGCAGCAGGTAGAGCCACGCATCGGCGCTTCCTCGCACACGGAGCGCCCATGGTAGAACAGAACGCCAAGCCCCTCCCCAACCCCGAACGCGCCTGGCACGCGCGCCGCGAGGTCTCCGTCCCCCCTCGTGAGGAGATCGTCGCGCGCGTCGGTCCGATAGCCAACGCGCCGCGGCTCCTGTCCGGCGGTCTCGCCAACCTCAACCTCGACCTGGGTGACGGGCGCGTGCTGCGCATGTACCCGCGCGACGCGTCGTCGATCCCCGTCGAGGTCGCGCTCATGCGGCGCGCGTGGCGGGACCTCCGCGTCCCAAGAGTCCTCGATCACGGCGACGACTTCATCCTCATGGAGCGCGTCCCTCACGCGCCCACGCTCGGCGCCCCGGAGCACGGCCTGGCGCTCGGCCGGGCGCTCGCCGAGGTCCACGCGGTGAGGTTCGGGTCGGCGGGGTTCCTGGCGCCAGGCGCCGACGCGGTCGCTCGTCCTTTCTCGTCCACCACGGACGCCTACGCCGAGCATGTCCTGTCACTCCAGCACCTCGAGCCTGCCGTCCGGGATGCCATCCTGGTGACTGTCGAGGCAGATCGCGCATGGCTCGACGCCGACCCCGTCCTGCTCCATGGCGACTTCAAGGCCTCGAACCTGCACGTCTGCGACGGC
Source organism: uncultured Myxococcales bacterium (assembly GCA_913058025.1). GTDB lineage: Bacteria > Myxococcota_A > Bradymonadia > Bradymonadales > Bradymonadaceae > CAJXPN01. The sequence continues at coordinate 844 of CAJXPN010000333.1, forward strand.
GCGCCGCTCGTGCTCGACTGGGAGTACGCCTACTCGGGCCCCGCGCTGATGGACGTCGGGCAGCTCCTCCGTTGGGGGGCGCCCGAGGCGTTCTCCGAGGCCTTCGCCGAGGGGTATGTCGTAGGAGGTGGTGTGTTGTCTGGCGGCTGGAGGCGACGCGCGGCGCGCGCCGACGCCGTGAACCTCGCGGGGTTGCTCGATCGCGCAGAGGATGGGGAGAAGGCGAGGGTGTTGACGGCGGCCGTGTGGCGCGCGTGCGCCTGAGCGCTCAGGGGGATGGGACGGTGACCGTGCACAGAAGGGTGTTGTCGGTCTCGAGGTCCGAGCCCCAGATGAGCGAAGCCGTCGGGTCCCAGGTGATCTCGTCGTAGCCGTCCTTGGGGCCTACGGCCTGCGCCGAGTGTACGACCGCCGCGGGCCAGGCGCTGGCGTCAAACCCGGCCGCCTTCCAGCCCGCGGGCTCCTCCAGGATCTCGGAGACGCACTCCGCGAGGGGGTCGGTGGAGTCCTCGCAGTCCTTGTTGAGCGGGGCTCTGTGGATGGGCATGCACTTCCACGTCGCGTCTGTGACGGCCACGAGCGCGCCAGAGGACCTCTCGCGGACCTGGATGATCAGGCCGCCGTCGCCCATCTGCTGGTTGGGCTGCCCGATGTACTCGAGGCCCGAGTCGTTCTCTTTGAAGTCCTTCACGATGACGTTGAGGTGGAGCGGGTAGGTGGCCTCGAACGAGAAAACCTCCGCGTTGAACGAACGCTCGGTGGTGATCGGGACCGAGTCTTCGCCCACGAGGGTCTCCCCCTCGTACATCGCGAACCAGTTGTCCGCCCAGACCTCGGTGGTGAACTCCACGGCCCCACCGTCCGCGCCGTTGTTGGTGGCCGAGCTGGTGGAGTTGGTGTTGTTGGAGCTGGTCGCGTCGTTGGGGTCGTTGTTCTGCTCGCTGGTCGTCGAGGCTGCGCAGCCTGTCGACAGCAAGGTGATCAGGATGATTCGGTGCATGAGTGTGCTCGTTGGAGGTTCGGTGTCTGTTGGGTGGGTGCTTGGGGGTCACGCGTGGGCGGCGCGAGGTCACTCGCGGCCAACCCACGGGTTGGCGCCGGCGTTCGCGTAGTCTGGGCGGTTGTTGTCCCAGAACGCGGGGATCCCGTTGATCTTGCCCGCCCACGCGCCTCGCGGCGGGAACATGTGCGCGGTGTAGGACGCGCCAGAAGACGACGTCTCCGTCTTGGACACGGAGTGGTAGTGGTAGCCGTAGGCGCCGTGGGTGTGGCCCGCGAACTCGTCGAGTGGCACGTCCTCCCCATCGTTGGCCGTGTCACCCTCCTGGTACACGCCGTACCCGGCGATGCCGTCGAACCCCATGCTTATGAGGGGCGGATGGGTGTGTCCGTCGTAATCGGAGGCGTTGTAGACGTTGAGCCCCTCGCCCGAGGCGCTGTGTGCGTCCGAGTGGTAGTGGGCGTCGAGCCCGCGGCCCGCGTGCATTCCGTGGGTGGACAGCTCCGCCTCGGCCTGCGCGAACTGCAGGCGGTTGTTGTACGAGGGGTAGACGACGACGCCGTCGATGGCCACGCCCGTGGCGGACACGCTCGCGTAGTTGTGGTGGTCGTACTGGGTCTCCTGCACGTCGGCGGCGAGGCTGCCGACCATCGTGTTCTCGGTCAGGCTCGAGACGAGCCCGTAGTCGCGCAGCGGGATCTTGATGAGGTGCCTCTCGCTGACGACGATCCGCGTCACCGACTCGTTGTCGTACCCGCCGCCGAGCCCGTCCCCCGGAGGTCTGGGGATGTCCCAGAGCAGAGAGAGGCTGTCTGGCAGGCCGTACGTGGCGATGACCATGAACGGGTGGTGGGCGCCGCCGGCGTCGGTCTCGTTTGTGAAGTAGACGAACGGGACGGAGCGCTGTCCGACCGAGCCGTCGAAGGTTCCCGCGCTCACGAGCGTGCGGGCGAGCATCCCGTCACGCCAGGTCAGGTAGAACCCGGCCGGGTAGCGCATCGATGCGCCCTCGGCTTTCAGGTCGGCCTCGATGGCGTCGAGCATGGACTCGGAGGCCGCTGCGGTGTTTGCGTCCGGACCTCTCGCCGCGATCTGTGCGGCGTAGTCGTCCGACACCGTCAGCGTGTCGAGGAAGTTCGGGCCCTCGTCCCTGGCGAAAAACTCGGGGTTGCTCACGCGGCCGGTGCCGTCCGGGTTCATGTCCGCGGGGAGATCCAGGTCGATGGGGGGCGCGTACAACGCGAAGGAGGCCGGGGTGTCCGTGAGGGTGAGGCTCCCGTCTGCGTAGCCGATGCTCTTCGGGACCCACGCCGGGTCCGAGGCGAAGCCGCCGTCGCCGTCGCCCTCGCTCCAGACGTGGCGAGCGGGCGCCGTGAGCGTCCACGCGCCGCCTGACTCCTGAGCCGTGAGGACGAGGTAGCCCGCTTCGGGCCCCTTCGACGCGCTTCGGATGTCGGACAGCACGACGTCGCCGCCGCTCGCGTCGAGTCCGTACATCGGGTGCTTGGTGGACATGACTCGGAAGCCGCCCTCGACCTCCACCGCCTTGAACATGACGCGCAGCAACCTGTCCGCGGTCTCTCGCGTGCTCGCTGCCATCTCCGCCTCGGCGACGAGCACGCCGCTCACGCTCGCCGCGGTGTCGCTGACCGCGATGAGGTCGGAGGTGCCATCGGGGGCGATGCTGAAGCGGGTCAGGTTCGTGACAGGGGCCGACGTCTTCTCCCACGCGACGTCGCGCATCGTCCCCAGGACGTCTGCGATGACCGCGGGTGTGTGGAAGTCCGCGGACGACGTGTCGACGCTCGACCCATCGGCTGCGTTGGCGCCGCCATCCGCGTCTGCGCCGGGGGCGTCTTCTTTGGGTTTGCCCTCGCATGAGAACGTGAGCGCGGCGATGACGAGCAAGAATGGGCGAACTCGGGTCACGCGAGCCTCCTGACGGTTTGAAGTGGTCGGCCCTTCGTGAGCTCCCGGGCGGTGCACACTGTAGCGTCTCGCGCCCGTGGAAATGTGTGCGCAGCGTGCATTTCTGCTGCATTTTTGGTGATCTCGGTGTGGCGCGTGTACTCGCCGCGTCAGCCACGCGCCGCCTCGAGCAGCTTCTCCCTCACCCACGCCAGCGACGCGTCGTCGCGCCCCCGGTGCCACAAGACGTCGACCCCGAACCCCGGGAAGTCCATGGGAGGCTCCAGGACCCTCGGATCCAGACGCGCCGCCGCGATCCTCGCGAGCTTGGAGGGGAGCGTCAGGACCGCGCGCGTTCCCACGACGAACTCCGGCGCCATGGCGAACGTGCTCGTGTACACGGCGACGTGGCGGCGCACGCCGAGCGTGCCCAGGAACCGATCGGCCGCGCTCGCGCCGAACCCCTCGGGCGCCACGCGGACGCGCGGTGAGGCGATGTAGGTGTCCAGGTCGAGCGCGTCGCCCACGTGAGCGTTCGATGCGCACACCAAGCGCGACATCTCATCCGAGTAGAGGAGCTCGCGCCCCGCCCACGAGGGCACGTCGCGTCAGGTCGCGCAGCAGGTCCGCGTGGCCCTGCTCGATCAGGTCGAGCGAGTGGTCCGGGCGAGGGCGGATGTTGAGCGACACCCCAGGGGCCGCCCGCATCAGGCCCGCGGCGAATTTCGGCAGCGCGGTCGCCGCCGAGTCGTCCGCGGTCGCCAACCTCCGAGTGGACCCGGCGGGCTCGAACGCGCCCGGCCGCTCCACCGCGCGCAGCGCCACCCGCAGCTCGAGCTCGAGCTCGACAGGTTCAATGCTCCTCGAGCTCTGCCTGACGCGAGGGCTTCTTCGGCTCGGGAGGGGACACCCAGCCCCCTTCGTTCTCCCAACTCTCCAGCGCGAGGCGTTGGACCCTCCTCTTCGACCTTCGAGGGGGGGCGGGCTGAGTGGCGTCTCGCTTCGGTGGGTTCTTCGATTCGGGGAGGGCGCTGCATCGCGTCGGCTCGAGCAGGCTCGGCATCTCGCATGTGTTCTTCGTCATCGTCTCTGGCCTCTGTGCGCAACGCTAGTGGTGGTCGTGGATCCGCTCCAGCGTGCTCGTGAGGGAGCTCTTCAGCTTCTCCGTCGCGCCGACGACGGCCTGCTCCAGCGTCTCTGCCTCGCACGTCACCGCGTTGGGTCGTCGCCCCTTGATGCGAGCCTCCATCATGCACCGCTTGTCGTGGTGACCCGTCTTGTCGCCGTTCTCATCGCTGATGTGAACCTCCACGCGCGTGACGTGGGGGCTGAGGTGGCTCAGCGCGCTGAAGACGGTGTCCTCCACATGAGAGACGAGCCTCTCGTGGCCTTCGGTGTTGTGGTCGGTGTTGACTTGGATTTCCATGGGTTTCGTTTCCTTCGTTTCCTTCGTTTGGTAAGACTTGGTGGGGCCAGATGTTGGCCCGTTGGCGGGAGATTCGGAGGCTCGGCGCAGCCGTCAGGCCGCCCCGAGCCTCTCAGGCGCTCTTCTTTGAGCGCCGGAGCTCTTCAGGATGAGGGCTCGCGGTCGGCGCCTTCGTCGCGTGACCAGCGGATCGGGTATGAGACAGGGGTAGCCAGCGCGGTCGCACGTGGCGCGGCTCTCGGCGAATCATCTCCTCGCTGTGGTTTGGCCCCGGGACATACGTTCGCCAGCGGGGCGACGCGTCGCGGGTGACCGACACAGAGTTGAGGTTCATGGTCGCAGCAGCAATCCCGGGGGTTCGTGGGTAGAACGTTGCGGCAGTATGTTTGGTTTCTAAATATTTGAAATCATTTGAATTTTTTGGGGTCGGGTCGCAGCGGATTCGCGGCTTGACGAGGCCTTGCGGGCGCTGGTTTGGGCCGCCTCGTGGCGTGCGGTCTCGCCCGCGGCGTGAGGCTGCTTCAGCGCGCCTTCTTGACCACCAGGGATCCGCCGCTCAGGTCGAGCGCGTAGGAGGTGGGTGTGTCC
>CAJXPN010000334.1 GCA_913058025.1 uncultured Myxococcales bacterium
CTCGTTCGGGACGCTCGGCTACGGGATCGCCGCGCTCACCGCCGCGTGGGTCGGGGGCACACTTGGATACGCCGCGCTCGCGGGATCCGCGCCGCTGGGCATCGCGGCGTTGGTGACGCTCGCGCTGCTCGTCGCCTTCGCGCTCCCCAAACCCGATGGGTCCGCGAAGCCGAAGACGCCACCGAGCCCGCGGGCCATGCTCTCGATCGCCACGCGCCCCGACCTCATGCTCATCCTGGGAGTCGGCGCGCTCCACTGGGCGTGCCAGGCGCCCTTCAACCTGTTCCTCGTCCAGCTCTGCGAGGAGAAGCTCGCCGCGGGCTGGGCTCCAGGGGCCGCCGTGGCCGTGGGGGTGGCCGCCGAGTTCGTGATCCTCTCACGCTCGGAGTGGCTGCTCGAGCGCGCGAGCCCCGCCGCGCTCTTGGTCGCGTCGTTCGCCATAAGCGGGGTGCGGTGGGGGTTGACCGCGGAGGTCGAGTCCGGGGCGGCCATCGTCGCCATACAGGTCCTCCACGGCGCGAGCTTCGGGGTCTTCCTCGTCGCGCTCATCGCCGCGATCGCGGCGCGCGTCCCCGAGGAGCTCCGCGCCTCGGGCCAGGCCCTCCTGCACCTCTCCGTCTTCGGCCTAGGCGGGCTCATCGGGCCATACATCGCCGGCTGGGCCTACGATCGGACCGGCGCCTCGCCCTTGTTCTGGATGTCCAGCATCGGCGACCTCGCCATCACCGTCCCCGCGATGATCTTCTGGCTGCGCGTCAGGCGCTCGCCTCCTTCACCCACGTGATCTGAACGCTCGCATCCTCACCGGCGTGCTTGAACGCGATCCGCTGAGACCCCGTCATTCCTCGCGCGCGCAGGCGGAGTTCGGTCAAGCCACGTAACAGGTCCGCTTCGCACAGGTGCTCGAAGATCGCCACGGGTTCGTCCTCGGACCTCCCGCGTTGGTAGGCGAGCCACTCCCCGCTCAGGTCCAGGACCCTCAGGTTGTGAGGGCGAGCCAGCCGCGTCGAAAGCGCGCGCACGTTCCTGCGCGTGCGCGCGTGCAGGGACAACCGTTCGATCCGATCGCACAACGCGTCCGAACCCAGTAGATCCACAACCCCCGGCGCGTACACCCGAAGGTGCTTCAAGCGCTCGAGTGACCCGATGTGGCTCACGAGTTCTCGCCCGAAGAGCTCGTTGGCCAGCGCACTTCGTCGGTAGTGGCCGTTGAGGTTGTCCATGACCAAACCCTCGATCTGGCCCCACCAACCCGCCTCGAAGAGGGTCGCCCATGGCGACCCCTCGAGTTCGATCTCCGAGTTCATCACCAACACGTGCTTGAGCGAGGTCAGCGCATGCTCACCGCACAGCTCGGAGGCGCGCGCCGGGTCGAGCGCGCGCAGCCAAAGCGCCTCCAGGTTCGCCATCACGGGCGAGGTCCTGAGCTTCCCGTAGAACGTCTTGGAGAGCTTGTTGCGCGTCCCAAGGTCGAGCGATCTCAGGTTCACGAGGTCAGGGTGACTCACGACCTTAGAGGCCATCGTCCCGTTGACCTTCCCCGACTGAAACCTCACCGCCCGAACGAGCCGGAACTCGGGAGCGCGCACGCCCCCGACCATACGGAGACTCCAGTCGATGGACGGCACGCACAGCTCGCCCTCGATCTGGTCGTCACGCGACGAGAGGCTCAACGCCACCGCGTCGTAGGACACGACGGGGGCGCCCTCGGCGTCCCACGGGTTCGGCCACCTGGACGTATGCGATTCGACATAGCGCACCGCCTCCTTCCGCTGCTCCTCCTCGCACGCATCGATCGCGGCGGCGACGGCCTCCCAGGACCCCCGGGTCGGGGTCCCGTCGAACGCGCTCCGAAGTTCACCCAGCGCGTCCCCTAGCGGCACCGGGTCCTCCGTCGGGGCCTCCAGCGCCACCACTACTTCGGCGAACTCGGCCTCGGTCAGGATGGTCTTCGTGCCACCAAAACGGGTCACCACCCGCTGCACCTTCGTGCCGCCCGCATCGCTCACCACGAAGACGTGGGTCGTGCTCCGCGGCGTGTTCCTGTTGATGCCACCCAGGCGGCTGATGTGCTGACGCATGACGGTGCTCGACATCGTCTTCATCCGCCCGACGAGCACGACGTTCTTGCCCCTGAAATCGATCCCTTCATGCCTGGCCATGAGACTGCCTCCTCAAGCGTTGTACGCGGACGTGGTCATCACGACCTTCCCGATGGTCGTGTTCGACGCGACGAGCGCGTGCGCGCGCTCCGCCTCCTCCAGCGAAAGCACCTCGTGGACCACGGGCGAGAGCTCCCCGTCGGCGATCATCGGCCACACGTTCGCGAGCACCTGCGCGATGATCCCGCGCTTCTCGTCGAGCGGGCGAGCGCGCAGCACCGAGCCGATGAGCCGGTGGCGCTTGACGAGCAGCCGCCCGAGGTTGATCTCGGCCGCGCGACCGCCCATCAAGCCGATGAGGACCATGCGCCCCTTCGTGTTCAACACGCAAAGGTTGCGCTCGAGGTAGTCGGCGCCCACAGGGCACAGGATCACGTCCACGCCCCCGTAGACCTCCTGGACGCGCTCCACGAAGTCTTCGGAGTGGCGCCCGACCACGAGATCCGCGCCGATCGACTCCAGGTACTCGCGCTTGGAGTCTCCGGCCGTGGCGACCACCGTCAGCCCGCGCGCCTTGCACATCTGTACGGCAGCCGTGCCCACGCCGGAGGCGGCCGCGTGGATCATTACGACGTCCCCCTCTCTGGCCTCGGCCTCCATGAACAGGTTGACCCACGCCGTGCACGCGACCTCGGGGAGCGCGGCCGCCTCGACCATCGACAGCCCCTCGGGGATCGGCAGCAGCGTCTCCTGCGGGCACGCGACGTACTCCGCGTAGCCGCCGCCCGTGAGCAGCGCGCAGACCTCGTCGCCGACCTCGTGGCCGGTGACCTCGGCGCCGACGGCCTCGACGACCCCCGCGACCTCGAGCCCGAGCAGCTTCGACGCGCCAGGAGGGGGCGCGTACATACCCCGCCGCTGCACCAGGTCCGCCCGGTTCACCGCCGTGGCGTGCGCCCGGATGAGCACCTCGCCGGGCCCGATCTCAGGCCTGGGGACGCTCGCCCACTCCAGCGGTCGCCCTTCCATCTCCTCGCGCACCACGATCCCGTTCATCGACTCGCCCACGGTCACTCCTCACACAGGTTCATTGGTCATCACGTTCGCGCATAGGCTACACTGGAGACCTCGACATCGACGACGCCAAAACCGAGACAACATGCCGCACCGGACACCACACCTCGCCGCGATGCTCGCTGCGGTCGCCGCCCTGGCCGCGTGCACGCCGGCGCCCGAGCGCGAGGCGCGCGCCGCCGCAGAGCGCTACCTCGAGGCGTGGCGCTTCCGAGACGCCGACGCGCTCTTCGGCGCCCACGCGGCCTCCAGCGCCCGCGGGACGTACTGCTCCTCGTCTGCGTTCGCCGCGCTCCACGATCGGATCAAGCGCACGACCTCCGCCGAGTCCTGCGCCGACGCCAGGGGACGGTCCCCCGACGCGGACGCCGACCCCGAGGTCGCGCTCCTCCACCAGCTCGTGCGCTTCGTCTGCGAGGAGCCCTCGGGCTCCTGCCGCGACTACCAGCGGCGAGTCTTCGACGCGTGGCTGACGGAGTCCATGGCGTGGGAAGGAGCGCTCGAGCGCGCAGAGGTCGCCTCGGTCGAGGCGACCGAGGACACCGCCCGCGCGCGAGTCGAGCTCACGCACTCGTGCTGCGCGGCCCCCGAACGCATGACCCTCGAGCTCGAGCTCGCGCCCACGGGTTGGCGCATCCTCGGCCCTCCCCTCCCCTCGCTCTCACATGGCGGACAGGACACACGATGACCCACCCCCACGAGACGATCGTCGTCACGCACCACAACGCCGACCTCGACGCGCTCGCCTCGATGATCGCCGCCTGCAGGATCTACGACGGGGTGGCGCTCCGAGGCCGCGCGATCAACCCCATGGTTCAGCGCTACCTCGCGCTCCACAAGGACGAGTTCCCGCTGATCCCCCACCAGCGCGTCGATCCGGCGAACGTGCGTCGCGTGATCGTGGTCGACGTACGCGATGGCCGCCGCCTCAGCGAGTACAACGCGATGATCGACCACGCCGAGGAGGTCATCGTCTGGGATCATCACCCCGCCGGCCCACACGACATCCCCGCCCACGAGCTCCACATCGAGCCCACCGGGAGCTGCGCGACGCTCCTCGTGGAGCGCCTGATCGCCGACGACATCATGCTCGACGCCGCCGAGGCCACGCTGCTCATGCTCGGCGTCTACACGGACACCGGCCGCCTGAGCTTCGACACGACCTCGCCGAGAGACATCGACGCCGCCGCGCACCTGCTTCGCTCGGGCGCGAACCTCTCGGTCGTCTCGCGCTACCTCGAGGAGGAGTTCACGATCCCGCAGCGCGTCCTGCTCGCGGACCTGCTCGAGTCCTCCGTGGAGACCTCCTACGACGCCGTCGAGATCGCCACCGCCCACGCCTCCGCCCCCCGCTTCGTGCGCGGCGCCTCCAAGGTCGTCCAGCGCGTCATGAACATCATGGGCGACGACGCCATCTTCGCCATCATGCACTTCGAGAAGGACAAGCGCGTCCAGATCATCGGGCGCTCACGGGTCCCCTACGTCGACGTAGGGGCGATGCTGCGTGAGCTCGGCGGCGGCGGACACCCGGGCGCGGCGGCGGCGACCTTCAAGAAGACGACACCCGAGGAGGTCTCGGTGCGCCTGGCCGCGCTGATCGAGTCCACGACCCTGCGCCCGACCCGGGTGCGCGACATGATGTCCTCGCCCGTGGTGACCGTCGCCCACGACGCCTCGCTCCTCGAGCTCGACGCGATGCTCAACGAGTTCGGCGTGCGCGGCGTCCCCGTGACCCGAGACGGCGTGCTCCAGGGGATGATCTCACGCCGCGACATCGACGCCGTGCGCGGAAAGAGCGACCTCTCGATCCCCGTCGCCTCCTCGATGACCCACGAGCTCATCACCATCGCCCCGAACGAGCCCATCGAGGACGCGCTCGAGCTCATGACGCGCCACGACATCGGACGGCTACCCGTCCTCGTCGACGGGCTCCTCGTCGGCGTCATCTCACGCTCGGACATCCTCTCGAAGCTCTACGGAGCGCCCAAGGGGTGCCCGACCCGTCGCCAGGTCACCGCGGACGCACCTTGACGCGTGGCCTCGCGTTCGGATGAGGACCGGGCCGAGGCCGCGACCAACCGCGCTCACCATGTGCGTCACGCTGGACGGCCCCGCCCTACCTCGCATAAACTCCGGGCGTTCCGCCCGCGCGGGCCCCAACGCAAGGAGCACCCATGGCCACACGTCGTCGTAAGAAGAAGCCCACCACCAAGAGCTCGAACGGCTCGGAGCCCGTCGAGATCAGCCCCGAGGTCCAGAAGCGCGACGAGGAGCAGACCAAGCGGTTCTTCACCACCGTCGCGATCACCTTCGTCATCGTCGTGGCCTTCTTCATCCTGCTCCAGTTCCTCCGGTGACGCCTCAGAGCGTCCTGTAGAGGAACACGAAGAGCAGCACGATCGCGACCACCACCAGCGTGAGCGCGCCGCCTACCAGCCCATACAGCTTGAGCTTCGAGGCCTTCGAGGGACCCTTCCTGGGTGACGGGAGCTCGGACGCTATCAGCGTCCGCCCATCACCTGTCTCTTATACACATCTGACGCTGCCGACGATCTACTCTGTGTAGA
>CAJXPN010000335.1 GCA_913058025.1 uncultured Myxococcales bacterium
CGAGATTTCTGCCTGTCTCGTGGGCTCGGAGATGTGTATAAGAGACAGGCCATGTCGTAGGCGACCATGCTGGCGGGGACGAACGCCTCGAGCGTGAGGTTCTTGCCGGCGGGGGCCTTCTTGACGACCTCGTGGACGAACGAGTCCGTCTGGACGGGGTCCTTGTTGGGATCCTTCTTGGGATCCTTGGGGTCGTCGATCGGATCCTTGGGGTCCCCGGTGGGCGCCTTGACCTTGGCCTTCTTGCGCGCCTTGGCCATGATCTCGGTGAGTTCGGGGGTGACGTAGTACTTCCCGATCTCGACGCCTGGATCGGCCTCGATGGCCTTGACGAAGTCGGCCTCGGTCTTCTTGGCGGATTGATCCCGCGAGAACCGGACGACGCCGCGCATGACGTAGACCTTGGCGAGTTCGGGGCCGTCGATGCCCTTCTTCTCGGCGTACTTGATCGCGTCGCTGAGTTTGTCCTCGGCGTCGTCGAGTTCGATCATGTCGAAGTCGTCCTGCGCGGCGACGAGCGCGTCCTCGAGGGGAGCGGTGTCTTGAGCGAAGGCGGGCGCGGCGACACAGAAGGTGGCGCAGAGCGCGACGAGCGCGGCGAGTCGATGGAGCGGGGCGTATGCGTTCATGGGCTCGGTCTATCTGGGGAGGGAGGTCTCGTGAGGCGCGACCAGGCGAGGGCCAGGCCGCACGGGACGCGTCGTGGTCACTGCTTGGTGATGTGGACCTCGACGCGGCGGTTGGCCGCCCTGCCCTCCTTGGTTTTGTTGTCCTCGATCGGGTTCTCCTCGCCGTAGCCGATCGAGATCATCCTGCCCTGGCTCACGCCGCGCTCGACGAGCGCGGCGACGACGGACGCGGCGCGGCGGTCGCTGAGCTTCTTGTTCGAGCGGTCGGAGCCGCGGCTGTCGGTGTGGCCTTCGACGCGGATCTCGATGGACGGGTTGTCGATGAGCACCTGCGCGACCTCGTCGAGGAGCGGGAAGCTCACGTTCATGATCGTGGCCTTGCTGGTCTTGAAGAAGACCTGCTGGCCGAGCTTGATCTGGCCGTTCTCGATCTTGACGAGCTTGCGCTCCTCGGGGCAGCCGTCCGAGTCCTGGTCGTTGTCGTAGTCCTCGGGCTCGTTCATGCACTCGTCGATGAGGTCGGCGATGCCGTCGTCGTCGTTGTCGACCTCGGCGCAGCCGTCGTCGTCGCGGTACCCGTCGAAGTCCTCGGCGGCGTCGGGGCAGTTGTCGTTGATGTCGGCGATGCCATCGAGGTCGTTGTCGAGCTCGGGGCAGCCGTCTTCATCGGCGTAGCCGTCGGCGTCACCGGGGACGTCGGGGCACTGGTCGGCGTCGTCGGGGATGCCGTCCTCGTCGTTGTCGAGCTCGGGGCAGCCATCGTCGTCGCGGTAGGAGTCGAAGTCCTCGGGCTCGTCGGGGCAGGTGTCCTGCTCGTCGAGGAGGCCATCGGCGTCGCGGTCCTTGGGGGTGGGCTTGGCGGCGACGACCTCGGTCTTCTTGGTCTCCTTGACGACCACGGCGACGGCCTGGTCGCGGCACTCGTCGAAGTCGGAGAGGAGGTCGGCCTCGCGGGCGTTGTTCTCGGCGAGGTCGAGGTGGTCCCCGGCGCGCACGAAGTTGCCCTGGCTGAGCTCGTAGCGGCCGAACTCGGTGTACGCCTTGGCGAGCGCGAGCTCACGGGGCGCGCAGCGGTACGCGCGCGTCTCCATTGAGTCGGTGAGCGACTGGACCTGGCTGGCCTGACCGCGCAGCTTCGCGCCGGTCGAGCACGCGGTCGCGAACAGCGAGAGCGCCATGACGAGCGCCGTGGCGGCGCCCATCCACGCGCGCGTTCTCGCGCGCTCCACCCTTTCGTATCCTCGCATCTGCGCTCCGCTCATCATGGGTCAGTCGTTGACGCCGTTGGTGTCGTCCAGGAAGTCCGCCTCTTCGACCCCGTTGGGGTCGTCGAGGATGGACTTCGCCTCATCCTTCTTCTTGCGCCGCTTCGCCTCGGGCGTGGTGCGTCGCTTGCGGCTCTTCCCCGTGAGCTCCTGGCGCGCCTGGCGCACCTTCTCGTCGGAGACGGGGGACCCGTTCCACGGATCCTCCTTGGCCTTCAGGAGCGCCGCGTCGGAGCTCTTCTTGGAGGCCTCTGCGTAATCCGCGGCGGCCTGGAAGTCCGAGTATCCCCACTCCTCCTTGGCCTTCTGAAGGAAGTGGCGCGCGGTGTAGTACTCGTAGGGCGCCGACTCGTCGGCGTCGGCGACGCGGGCACGCTCGAGCGCGTACTCGGCGTCGTTGATTCCGGCGGTCGCCGTCACGGGACCACAGCCCGTGAGCGCCAGGAGGCACACAGCGGCGAACGCATAAAGGATCGCTCTCATCACGGACCTCCTCGAAGAAGGTGAGGGGTACCTCCAGGCGCCAGCGGCGCTCGGAGGACATCGCTCGAATACGGAGGCCAGCGTAACGCCAACACCCGAGAGGGGCAAGAACTAGGGAGGGAAGGCCGCTTACGCCGCCTCCCTCGCCACCAGGGCGCTTCAGATCGAGGCCTTGAGGGCCTCGGCCTTGTCGGTGCGCTCCCAGCTGAAGATGTCGCGACCGAAGTGCCCGTAGGCGGCGGTCTTCTTGAAGACGGGCCTGAGCAGGTCCAGGCTGGAGATGATCCCGGCGGGCTTGAGCTCGAAGTGCTCGCGCACGAGGTCGGCCAGGCGAGACTCGTCGGCCTTGCCGGTCCCGAACGTGTTGACCATGACGCTCACGGGCTCGGCCACGCCGATGGCGTAGGCGAGCTGAACCTCACAGCGGTCGGCCAGGCCGGCCGCCACGATGTTCTTGGCGATGTAGCGGGTCATGTAGGCCGCGGAGCGGTCGACCTTGGAGGGGTCCTTGCCGCTGAACGCGCCGCCGCCGTGGCGGCCCATGCCGCCGTAGGTGTCGACGATGATCTTGCGGCCCGTCAGGCCCGAGTCGCCCTGGGGCCCGCCCACGACGAAGCGACCGGTCGGGTTGATGTGGTACTTCGTGCCCGCGTGGAGGAGCTCCGCGGGCAGGATCGGCTTGATGATGGACTCCATCACCGCCTCACGGACCTCGTCGATGGTCACGCGCGCGAGGTGCTGCGTGGACACGACGACGGCGTCGATCGCCACCGGCTTGCTGTCCTCGTAGCGGACAGTGACCTGGCTCTTGGCGTCAGGGCCGAAGAAGTCGACCTCGCCCGACTTGCGCATGATCGACTGACGCTCGACCAGCTTGTGCGAGTACATGATCGGCATCGGCATGAGCTCGACCGTCTCGTTGCACGCGTAGCCGAACATGAGCCCCTGGTCGCCGGCGCCCTGCTCGACGACCTCACCCATCTCGGGGACCACGCCCTGAGCGATGTCGGGGGACTGCTTGTCCAGCGCGATCTGGACCGAGCAGGTCTTGTAGTCGTAGCAGTAGTCGGTGGCGGAGTCGTAACCGATCTCCTTGATGGTGTCCCGGATCACGCCCGCGTAGTCCACGATCGCGGTCGTCGTGACCTCGCCGAAGATCATCGCGAGGCCCGTGTTCACGATCGTCTCGCACGCGACCTTGGCGTGCGGGTCCTGCGCCAGGATGGCGTCGAGCACTGCGTCGGAGATCTGATCGGCGATTTTATCGGGGTGTCCCTCGCCGACCGACTCGGACGTGAACAGGCAATCCTTGAGCTCCATCACTACTCTCTCTTGAGTGTCATACCGCGCCCTCGCCCATGTGGGGGGGAACGCTCCAGAACATGACGTGTGGTACGCACCGACCTCGCCCGGGCACCTCCTGTGTCCGAGACCCGCTAATCAGCACGCGGTGAAACGCCACGATGCTTAGCCTCAACTGCACCCGAACACAAGGTGTTTTGGTGACGCTCGCGCCACCGCGGAGCCCTGAAAACGGCTGTGCGAGCGCGCGGGGGGACTCGCCCAACCGAAGAGGGGTGGCCAGGGCGCGGAGCGGCCACGCGAGCCTACCCCTTGACAGCGCCCGCGGTGAGGCCTCCGATGAGGTACTTCTGGAGCTTGAAGAAGAGCGCCATGACCGGGAGCGACACGAGGATCGCGCCCGCGGCGAAGTAGCCCCACTGGGTCGAGTAGTCGCCCACGAACCGCTGGAGCACCACCGGCAGCGTCATCAGGCTCTCGTCGTTGAGGAAGGTCGCCGCGAGGATGAACTCGTTCCACGCGGTCATGAAGCTGAACAGCGCGGTCACCACGATCGCGGGCTTGGCGAGCGGCAGCACGATCTGCGTGAAGATCACCCACTGGCTCGCCCCGTCCATGAGCGCGGCCTCCTCCAGGTCCTTGGGGATCGTGTCGAAGTAGCCCTTGAGCATCCACACGCAGAAGGGGAGCGAGGAGGTCGAGTAGACGAGCACGAGCCCCGTGAGGGAGTTCAGCAGCTCGAGCTCGTCGAGCAGGATGTAGAGCGGGATCGCCATGACCACGCCGGGGAACATCTGCGTGATGAGGAAGCCGGCCATGCCGAGCTTGCGCCCAGGGAAGCGGAAGCGGCTGAACGCGTAGGCCGCCGTGCACGCCAGGATCACGCCGATGGCGGTCGTGGCGAGGCTCACCGCGATCGAGTTGAAGAGCTGACGCCAGAAGAGCCCGCCGTTCATCGTCATGAGGTGGATGAAGTTCGACGCGCTGACCTCGGTGGGCAGCGGGCTCGCCGACATCGAGAACGACTGGGACGGCGAGAGCGCCATCTTGATGACCCAGAGGACCGGGTAGAGCACCACGGCGCACGCGGCGCACAGGGCGGCGTGGGTCGCGACGAGCTTGGGGGTCGAGATCGAACGTGCCATGTCAGTCGTCCCCCGTCTTGAGTTGGCCCGTGGCGCCCGAGTAGGCCAGGAGCACGAAGAAGATCAGCACGGAGTAGGCCGCGGCGTACCCGTACTGTTGCTGGCGGGTGAAGGCCCACTTGTAGGCCTCCGAGATGAGGATCTCGGTGCCCCCCTCCGGCTCACCGCCCGAGACCAGGTAGATGATGTTGAACATGTTGAACGTCCAGACCGTGCCCAGCACGACCGCCGGGACGAGCGCGGGGCGCAGCAGCGGGAAGACCACGTGGCGGAAGCGCTGCCACCAGGTCGCGCCGTCGACCTCGGCGGCCTCCTCGAGGTCGCGCGGGATCGCCTGGAGCGCCCCGAGCACCACGACCATCATGAAGGGGAACCCGAGCCAGGTGTTCGTGGCGACGTTGGCGGCGAAGGCCGTGGAGAACTGGGAGAACCAGCTGATCGGCTCGACGCCGAAGACGTCGAGCAGCCCGTTGATCGCGCCGAACTGCTTGTGGAACATCCCCTTCCAGATGAGCGCGGTGATGTAGTTGGGGATCGCCCACGGGACGATGAGCAGCACGCGGTAGATCCCGCGGAGCTTGAGCCAGGGCTCGCGCAGCAGCAGCGCCAGCCCCATCCCGATGGAGACGTGCAGCACGACGTTGGCCGCCGTCCACGCCACGGTCACCCCGAGCGTGAAGTAGAAGCTGAGCGGGTCGGTCAGGCCGTAGTCCGCGCTCGTGAGGATGTTCACGAAGTTGGCCAGCCCGACGAACGTGAACTCGCCGCCGCGGTGGGCGAAGAGGCTCACGGCCGAGCCCACCACGAAGGGAGCGACGATGAGCAGCATCATCCCGAAGACCGCGGGCGCCATGTACGCGCTGTCTCTTATACACATCTCCGAGCCCACGAGACAGGCAGAAATCTCGT
>CAJXPN010000336.1 GCA_913058025.1 uncultured Myxococcales bacterium
CGAGATTTCTGCCTGTCTCGTGGGCTCGGAGATGTGTATAAGAGACAGGGCGAGGTGTGAGGGGCTGCCCGTGAAGGAGCCGAGGGCGTGCCGCGCGAGCCTGCGGGGCCTGCTCGCCCAGGGCGACGCGTGCGCGCTGGATGCCCAATGCGAGGAAGGATCGAGGTGCCTGGCGTCGGGCGACGGCGCCTGCGAGAGGACGTGCGAGCGGGCATGCGAGGGCGCGGGGTGCGCGCCGGATTGTGGGTCGTCGACGCCGCCCCTCGAGTGCTACGCGGTCGAGCGACTGGGCTCGCCATGCGACACGTCGGCAGAGTGCGGCGCGGCGCCGTGGATGAGGTGTGAGCCCGAGACGTCGAGGTGCGTACGGGCGCGCTCGAAGGCACAGGGAAGCGCGTGCGCATCGGACCTCGAGTGCGAGGTCGACGCGGCATGTGAAGAGGGGGTGTGCCTGGCGCGCGCGGCGCTCAGGCTGGCGAGCGAGGGCTCCGCGTGCGCGCTCTCACCCGTGTCTGGCGGCGTGTGCGCGCCTGGGTCGGCGTGCCTCGCGGTGGACTTCACGGGCAGCCGCCTGGGCACGTGTGGACCGCCAGGAGCGCTGGGCTCGCCGTGCGGCGTGTTCACGCAGTGCGCGCTGGGGCTCCACTGTGAGGGGTCGAGCTTCGGCGCCGGAGGCGTCGAGTTGGGAGAGTGCGTGAGCGCGCTCGGCCAGGGTGAGGCGTGCTCGACGGGCGTCGAGTGCGCCTCCGGGCGCTGCGACACGCGCCTCGAGGCGTGCTCGAGGCGCGCGTGCGCGGCCGGACTGTGAGGAGGATCACTCGGCGTTGAGCGGCCCGGTGATGTCGGTGAACGCGTCCACCGAGGCCTGCCTGGGGACTCTGGCGAGGTCGCCGCCGAAGTCGATGGAGAAGAGCCCGAACAGGCCCTCGTATCCCTCGGCCCACTCGAAGTTGTCGATCAGCGCCCAGTGCAGGTAGCCCCTCACGTCGGCGCCGTCCTGGATGGCGCGGAGCACGGCGTAGAGGTGGGCGCGGAGGTAGCTGGGGCGCTGGTCGTCGTCGTCGTCGGCGAGCCCGTTCTCGGTGATGTAGAGGGGCAGGCCGTAGCGATCCATCCTCATGAGGAGGTGGTAGAGCGACTCGGGGCTGACCTCCCAGCCGAGGTCGGTGACCTCGGCCCCCTCGGGCTGGTACTGCGTCGAGAGCGTGGAGACTGAGAGGTCGGCGCGGATGTAGGTGCGCTCGTAGTAGTTGATCCCCATCCAGTCGCAGGAGTCCTTGAGCGCGGGGATGTCCTCGTCGATGGTGATCGTGCCCGGGACCTCGAGGAAGAGGCGCCCGGTCGTGATCGCCCGCGGGACGACGTCGTTGATGTAGTCGTTGGTGGCCGCGGAGAGGGCGGTATCGAGCGCGTAAGAGGACGCGGGCTGGGGCAGCCGCACGTGGTGCGCGATGCCGATCTGGGTGGCCTTTCCGTCGCCGTCGGCGTCGACGGTGTCGTTGGCGCGCAGCGCGACCGAGGCGAGCGCGTGGCCGCGGAGCTGGCCCGCGTAGACGTTGGTCGCGCGCTCCATGTCGTCCTTGACGCCCGGAGCCCAGGAGCCGAACGAATAGGCCTGGATCGCGAGCACGTTGGGCTCGTTCAGAGTGACCCAGTAGTCGATCTGGTCGCCGAAGGCGGCGCCGGCGCGCTGGGCGAAGTCCTCGAAGGCCGCGGGCGCGCCGTCCCACTCCCAGCCGCCCTCATCGGAGACCCAGAGGGGGAGCGTGAAGTGGTAGATGGTGACCATGGGGCGGATGCCGCGCGCGTTGAGCGCGTCGAACATGTCGCGGTAGCGGTCCGCGGCGGCCTGATCCCAGGAGCCGGGGGTCGGCTGGAGGCGACTCCACGAGATGCCGAGGCGGTAGCCGTTGGCGCCGAGCGTCTCGAGCGAGGCGATGTCCTCGGGCCAGCGGTTCCAGGAGTCGGCGGCGACCGACGAGTCGTCGCCGTTCTTGATGTTGGGCTCGCCTTCATCGTTGGTGCCCTGCTCGAACACGGTCCAGTCGTTGGTCAGGCCGCCCTCGATCTGGTGGTGCGAGGTCGCAGCGCCGAGGATGAAGCCAGGCTTGGCGGCGCGCAGCTCGGCGCCGATGTCGGTCGCGTCGATGACGTCCTTGTCGAAGGAGGGGACAGGATCACAGGAGGCGATCGCGAGCGCGCCGAGCGCGAAGATCATGAGGTTACGTTTGGTCGTCATATCACCACCCCCAGGTCACGCCAGCGCTGCCGCCGGCGGAGTAGGAACCAGAAAGAATGAACGTCCCGTAGGCGCGGACGTCGATCGAGATTGCGTCGCCGATGGGGATGGAGCCGAAGACCTCGGCGCCCGTGAGCGCGAGGTAGCTCACCCCCCAGTTGCCCCAGCTCACACCTGCCCGGGCGAGCGAGCCGCCGTCGGTGCGATCGAGGATGCCCAGGTGCACACCCAGGTCGCCCGCGCCGGGCCTCCAGTCGAGCGTGAGCGAGGGCAGGACGACGAGGGGGGAGAGGTTGGGGACCACACCCTCCACGTTCGGCCCGGCCGCGATGAAGTCGTAGCGTGCGTACGCGCCGACGGCGATCGCGAAGGACTCTCCGCCCCAGCCTACGCGGGCGAGCCCGCCGATGGTCTGGGCGCCCTGCGGGTTCGTCGGCGTGTGACCGAAGAGCGAGCCGTCCAGGATGAGCCCGAAGTCGGTGGGGCGCAGGGTGAAGTCGGTGGCGTACATGACGTACGTGTCTCCGAGGCCGCCGCCAGCGGAGTCGACGTAGCCGTTGGTGAAGCCGCCGACTCTGAGGGAGACGCCGTCGTCTCCCAGCGGGGTCGAAGCCATCACCGAGGGCGATGCGAGGATCGTAATGGCGAGCGCCAGGCTCGCGGTTGCGTACTTCACGTGAAAAGACTCGGCTCATGAGAGAGATGTGAAACCGGACGCGTATGCGCCTGGCCGGAGGATGAGAGACGCGGGGCGTGTCGTTCTCGGATACCATGCCACCTCGAGGCGACGAGCGCGTCGACAGCGGCAATGTTGGCACTGAGAGACAATAAACACTCCAGCCGCCCAACGCGAGCACGAAATGACACCGAGAGGCAAATAATAGCTCTCAGGACGAGGCTCAGGGAATGAGACGAACCAGACGACAGGCGCGTGGCGGCGCGCTCGCGGCGCTCTACCTCGGGTTCGCGGCGTGCGGAGAGCCCGCCGCGGACCCGGGGATCGAGGCCGCGGACGCCTCGGCGCGCTACGTCGACGCGATGGTCGCGTTCTCGTGCGCGCAGACGTTCGCGTGCCCTGATCGCGCGTGGTCCGAGGCGCCCTTCCTGGGGCGCCACGCCGACGAGGAGGACTGCGTCGAGAGCGAGGCGAACGTGCTCAGGACGTTCCTTGACAACGCCCAACGCGACAAGCTCGAGGCGGTCTCGGACGGCCGCGTGCGCTACGACGCGGACGCGGCGCAGCGGTGCCTCGACGAGATGTCCGAGCGCGCCGCGCGCGTGGAATGCACGGGCGAGTGGATCGACGACACGACGTCGTGCTCGGACTGGTACACCGGCCTCGGCGCGAGGAGCGCCGGGTGCCTGACCGACGGCGATTGCCAGGGAGGGCTCGAGTGCATCGAGTTCGTGGAGGGCGATCGCTGCACGGGCCGTTGCCGCGGCTGCCCGACGCAGCGATGCGCCGAGGACGAGTGGTGCAACCGCCGGAGCGAGGAGGCGCGCTGCGAGCCGATCGCGGCGCTTGGTGAGGTCTGCCTGGAGGACGAGGCGTGCGGTGACGAGGAGCGGTTCCTGTGCAACCAGGACGTGGAGGACCCGACGATCGGCCGCTGTGTCGGACTGGGGAGCGCGGCGCTGGGCGAGCCGTGCTCGGACGACCTGATCTGCGCGTTCGGGCTGGCCTGCGACGGCGCGGCGTGCGTGGAGCCGCGCGTCGCCACGCGCGACGAGCCGTGCGCGCTGACCTCACCCGTGGTCGGATTCTGCGCGCCCGGTCTGGCGTGCGCGCCGCCCGAGGTCGAGGGCGACGCGCCCGCGTGCGCGCCGCCGCTCACCGAGCTCGACCCGTGCACGAGCCTGCTCCAGTGCGCGCCCGGCCTCCAGTGCGAGCGCGGCGACATGTTCGACGTGTCCTCGTCGGCGTGCCGGCCGCTGCGACCCGACGGATCGAGCTGCGTGAACCCGTTCGAGTGCGCCTCGGGGACCTGCCAGCTCTTCGGACCCCAGCTCGGCGTGTGCGTGGCCAACGTGCGGTGCCTGTTCAACCCGTGAGCGCCGGCCCTCCCGGCTCAGGCGGGCGGTGGGCACGTCACGAGCTCGAGCTCGGTCACCAGCGCGACCATCCCCACGTCGTGTGGCTCCACGGGGAGGGACGCCACGACCTGCGCCTCGAAGCAGACCCCAACGCGGGTCACCTCGAGGTGGCGTGACATCCAGCGGTCGTAGAACCCGCCGCCCATGCCGAGCCGGGCCCCAGCCCTCGTGAATGCGACCCCTGGCACGAGCGCGACCTGCGGGAGGCGCGCCGACGGCGTGCCGACGGGCTCGAGGATCCCGTACGCCCCGGCGGCGAGGTCTGCGTCGAGGTCGGTGACCTCGACGAACACCATATCCCCCTCCCCCACCACACGCGGAAGGAGCACGATCTGGCCGCGCGCGAGCGCGGCGCGCAGCGCGGCGTCGACGCTGGCCTCCGCGCCCGTGGACGCGTAGCCAGCGACGCACTCGGCGCCGCGCCAGGTCTCCCACCCGTCCACGATGTCACTGATTCTGGAGGACCTGGTCTCCCTGTCCTCCAGCGCGCGCCGCCTCGAGAGCAGCTCACGCCGTAGCGCCCGCTTGGCGGGCTCGCTCACGAGCCTTCGGACTGATCCAGGATCGTCGCGAGCGCGTCGGCGCGCTCGCGGATCAGCTCGCGCAGGTGCGCGGACTCCTCCTGAGCGGCGAAGAGCTCCTCGGCCACGTTCATGCTCGCGAGCATGAGCAGCTTGTCGAACGGCGCCGAGGGCGCCGCCATTTGCAACGAGCGAACCTTGTTGTCCACGTAGCGCGCGAGTTGTTGGACGAACTCGGGGTCATGGCTGGTCTTGATCGACAGCTTCTTGCCCCGGATGTCCACGCTGACCGCCCCCGCGGTCCGGTTCGCTTCCTTGCTCTGTGTGCTGGTCGTGCTCAGGCTTCGCTGTGTGGCCTTCGATCCGTGAGAGCTCACTACGCGTCCTCGGTCTTGAGGGATCCAGGTCGTGTGACACACGACCCATGAAAAAGGCCCCCGCAGGGGCCCTCGCTTCACCTGCGCGAATTCTACGATCAAGAGGCCCGGGCGAGCAAGCGCGGCGACCCACGCCCAGGCGATCGTGTCGCCACTTGACGACGCGCGTTCGGCGTTGGCGTCCATGATGTTGCCTGAGCGCGTTCGGGGAGCGTTCGGGCGGGCGTTGTGCGTGGTTCGGGGCGATGTGGGCGCGTCCGAGAGGGCGGAGCGTGTGGCGCGGGGCGGTTCAGGGAGCGTTCGAGAGGGCGGAGAGTTCGTTTCGGGGCAGAAGCCCCCGCCGCCGGGCCTGCGGCCCTTGGCGCCCCCCGCCTGCGGCGAGGGGCTCTGGACACGGCGGCTGGTCTTGTGGGGAGGTGCGCGGGCTTTGACGAGGGTGGTGGAAGCGCGGCTGCTCTCCCCGCCGCCGCCCTTCGGGCTTGGCGCTCCCCGCTGGGGAGCT
>CAJXPN010000337.1 GCA_913058025.1 uncultured Myxococcales bacterium
TGGGCTCGGAGATGTGTATAAGAGACAGCGTCCACGGCGACCCGCACGCGCTCGAGCCGCGCGTTCGGCTCGACGCGCCCGGCGAGCCCGGCGAGCAGGTCGTCGACCTGGTCGGCCCAGTCGTGGGCGGAGAGCGCGAGTGATTCTCGCGCCATGTCGTGCAGCCGCACGCCCTCGAGCGTGCGGGTCGCCAGGCTCTCGCGCAGCAGCTCCTCGACGACCTCGGCGGGGACTCCGCACGCCGCGAGCGCGTCGTCGGTCAGCGGCATCCTCAGCGCGCAGAGCCGCCTGAGCGCGTCCTGCGTCGCGGGCTCGAACCCGGCGAGCTGGACTCTGGCGTGGTCGAGCCCCTTGCGCATCGCCTGGATGAGCCTCCAGGGCGAGCCCGCGACGGCCTGCGTGACGCGGTGCGCGCTGCGAGGGTCCTCGTGGGGCGAGAGGTGCATGGCGAGCTGATGGAGCGGCGCGCGCTCCATCGGGCCGAGGTGGAGCGTGGCGTCGAGCGTGAGCCCGGCGGGCTCCTCGCGCGAGGTCGTCAGCCAGCGGGAGCGGCGCGCGTAGCGCGTGGCGGCGTCGAGCAGCGCGCCGAGCTCGTCCTGTGGGGTGACGTGGACGTCGTCGAGTACGACGCAGAGCGCGTGCTCGTCGGCCAGGTCGATGACGTTCGCGAGCAACGCGTCGGCGTCCCGAGGGGTCCTGTCGGCGCGCGCCGGCTCGTAACCCAGCGTCGCGCACAGCGTGCGGAACACCACGTCGAGCAGCGCGACCTCCACGCCCGGCGCGCCCGCCAGCCCGACGTACACCACGCGCTCGGTCTCGGCGCGCGCGCGCTCGTGGAGCGCCTTGCGCAGCAGCGTGGACTTGCCGATGCCCCCGGTCCCCCAGATCGCGATCGTGCGCGCGCTGCCCCAGACCTCGTCGAACCACTCCAGCTCTCGGGCGCGGCCGAAGAAGTGAGCGGGCGGGTTGGGCAACCTGAACGCGAGCGGGACGTGGAGCTTCGGTGACACTGGCGGACCTCCTCGGGACGGGCACCTGATGGCGCACGGTATGGAAGACGCTCTGGCACCATGAACATTCTCCGCGGTGCGCCGATACATCACGTGACATGAGCCCGTCGTGGATGTTTTCCGCTCGTATTCGTCTCCTTGGTCGGCGGGCGACGTGGCACTCACGTCGCCGCCCGGCTCGAATTCCAAACGGAGATGACTCATGAACAAGTGGTTCTCGATCAGCGTGCTCGCCCTCGGCCTCGCAGTTTCGGCGTGTGGCCCCACCGGTAGCGACTCAGGCTCCTCCGACAGCTGCTCGTCCGACAACGACTGCAAGGGCGATCGCATTTGCGAAGACCGCGAGTGCGTCTCGCCAGGCGGCGGCGACAACGGCGGCGGTGACAACGGCGGCGGAGGCGGAGGCGCAGACACCAACAACGACAACGGAGGCGGCGGAGGCGGCGGAGGCGGCGCCGACGAGTACGTCGCGTACTGCTGCGTCAACGGCTCGTTCTACGGCTGCGACTCGGCGGGAGACGCCGAGGCCTGCGTCTTCGAGGAGGGCGGCGAGGAGCAGTGCACGCGCGACGCGTCCTTCGACGCCTCGTACTGCGACGATGACGGAGGCGGAGGCGGTGGCGGAGACACCAACAACGACAACAACGGCGGCGGAGGCGGCGGGAGCGACAAGAAGGCCACCGGCGAGACCTGCGAGGTCAACTCGGAGTGTGAGGGGAGCGTGTGCCTCGTGCGGGGCTCGGGCGACATCCTCGGGTACTGCTCGAACCGCTGCGAGAACTTCTCGGATTGCCCGACCTTCTGGGACTGCGAGGAGCTCGCGAACGCGGCGGGCAAGTATTGCGTGGAGGACTGAGCGTCGGGTGCGCCTCACGCCGGGATGATGTCCCGGTCCGCGGCGGCGGCGACGATGACCTGTGCGCCGGGCGCCGCGCACGCGAGCGTGACGACGCCGCACGCGGCGGGCACCACGGCGGTCTGGCCGCGCCGCAGCGTCAGGACGGCGTCGCCCTCGGAGAGGGTGACGCCGTCGCTCTGCGCGAAGACCACGCGCGGGGACTCCGGGTCGGGCGCCAGCGAGACGTCGCCCTCGCCCAGGTCGACCTGTTCGACCCGGTAGCTCGGCGCCCTCACGAGGACGCGCCCGCCCGGGCGCTCCTCGGGCGTGAGCTTCTCGGGCGGCTGTGGGCCGAAGCGGCTGACCTGGAGCGCGCGCTCCAGGTGGAGCTCTCGCGGCTCGCCGTCGAGCCCTGGGCGGTCGTAGTCCCAGACGCGGTAGGTCGTGTCGGAGGGCTGCTGGATCTCGAGCAGCACGACGCCCGCGCAGATCGCGTGGAGCGTGCCCGGCGGGACGCGGAGCACGTCGCCGGCGGCCACGGGGACGCGCCTCAGCAGCGCTACCGGGTCGCCCTCGCCCTCGCACGCGGCGCGCAGCCGCTCGGGCGTCGCGTCGGGCGCGGCGCCGTGGAGCACGTGGGCGCCTGGTTCGGCGTCCAGGATGATCCAGCACTCGTCCTTGGAGCGTGCGTCGTCGGGGAGCGCCTCGAGGTCCTCCTCGCCGGGGTGCACCTGGACGGAGAGGTCCGTCGTGGCGTCCAACACCTTGACGAGTAGGGGGAATCGCTCGCCGTCACGCGCCGCGCCGGTGAGCGAACCTCCCATTATGGCGCGCGCCTCGGCCAGCGTGGAGTCGGCGCCGTCGACGCCGCAGGAGCCCTCCGGGAGGTCCGCGACCTCCCAGGACTCTCCGTAGCGCGCGTCGGGGAGGGGCAGGGGCTTGCCGAGCAGCTCCGCGAGCGCGCGGCCGCCCCATACCTTCTGGATGAACATGGGGCGGCAGATGAAGGGTTTGGGCCTCATGGCCGGGCTCCGTGCGTCGGTCGGCGTGCGTCGGTCGGCGTCTGCGGGCGTCACTTCGGAGGGCGCCGCTCAGAAGGGCTGCGTGTCGAGCTCTTCTGGCTTCTCCTCGCGAGGCGCGGGCGTGAGCGCGCGCAGGATCTGCTCGGCGACGGCGGGGTCGCCCGAGAGCTTGGCCATCAACAGCGCGCGATCACGCTCGGTGCGGAAGGCCTCGGCGTCGCCGCGCGCGCGGAACATCATGGCGCGGGCGAGGTGGCTGAGCGCGGCGACCTCGAACCTTGCGGTGAGCACGGCGTAGACGATCGAGCGGACGAGGACGATGTCGGCCTCGTCGGGGCGCCCGAGCCGGAAGTAGAACGTGCCGATGACGTAGGCGGTCTCGGCGGCCTTGCCCATGTCACCGGTGGCGATCTGGGACTCGAAGACCGCGGTGAGCACGGCGTTGGCGGTGCGGGCGTAGGGGCCGGGGGGGCCGGATGCGTCGAGCTCGAGGTACACGCTGGCGAGCCGGTCGTAGATGCTCGTGGCGGTGCCGTAGTCGCGCAGCTCGCGCGCGATGTCGAGGACCTCGGAGGCCGTGTCGTAGGCCTGGATTGGGTCCTTCATGGCGAGCTTGGCCAGGAACGAGAAGTACTTCGCGCGGGCGACGCCAGGCATCGAGTTGCGCTCCTTGAAGAGCCGCTCGGCGTCGTAGAACGCGAGCAGAGACTGCTCGTAGGAGCGCTCTCGCATCGCCGTCAGGCCCTGATAGATGCGCAGCGAGGCGATGGCGCCGCCGTTCGGGTCGGCCTCGGCCAGCTTGCGCATCTCCTCGAGGATCTCGTCCCTGTAGGCGGCCTCGGGCTCGGGGATCGACCAGTAGATGCCGCTCAGGAACGAGTACAGGTCGCCGCCGCAGCCGTCGGGGCACTCGTTGAACATCTTGGCGACGGCGGCCTTGGCCTCGGGGGCGCGGCCCGCGCCCATGAGCATCTCGGCGTGCATGCCGCGCGCGGCGACCACGCTCGAGGCGTCCGAGCCCGACGCCTCGCGCGCGTCCAGGTAGCGCTCGGAGGACTCCACGGCGCGCTCGGGGAGCTCGAGCATGTCGTAGAGGCGGACGCGGGTTCCCAGCGCGTTCAGGATCGCCTCGGCGTCGCCGTTCTTGGCGGCGACCTTCTCGTCCTCGAGCACGAGCCAGAGCGCCTCGTCGAGGTGCCCGAGCGCGGCCCAGCGCATCGCGTACTGGTCGCGCGCGTGCCAGCGCATCGGCCCGGTGAGCGTGGGGGAGCTCAGGACCTGGCGCAGGTGCGAGAGCGCCTCCGAGGTCTGCCCTCGGTAGACGAGAAGCCCGGAGTAGATCACGCCGAGCGCGTCCCGGAGCTGCTCGGGCTTCAGGTCGTCGATCGGCCCGAGGTCGACGCCGCCCACCGGCGGCGCCGCGATCATGCCCGGCCCGGACGCCGCGCCGACCCCCGTGTAGTTCAGGATCAGGTGCGGCTTCCCGTCGACCTCGCGGACCTCACCGCCGATCGCGATCTGCGGGAGCTCCTTGTGCTCGATGAGGCGCTCGGCGCGGTGGAACGTGGGGGAGCTCGGGTCGAGCTCTATGTCGAGCGTGGCCACGCTCGCCTTCGCCGCCGCGTGCGTGCGCAGGTACATGTTGATCTGCTCGACGAACCAGTCGCGCACCTTCGCGTTCGGGTCCCCCTTGAAGCGGGCGACCTGGAAGGTCGCCGGGCGAGGCGGCGCGCCGTAGGTGTGCTCGAGCAGCAGCGCGAGGTCGCCCGTGCTCGGCGCGACCTCCGTGGGGTGCGACGCGCTCGATCGCCACATCCGACACGTCGCCGAGTCGCCCGCCGCGTCACGCACCATGCACACGCCCGCCAGGCGCCGGCCGAGCTGGAGTTCGTTGCCCTTCGCCCCCGCCGCAGGCTGGCGCACGATCGCGTACACGTCCCCCGCGCGCACGCCCACGCCCTCGCCCATCGACAACGTCACGTCCCCCTGTGAGAACGCCTCGCCCACCTCGACCTGCCCGACGCCCTTGCCCACCGACTCCTCGGAGGGGTCGTAGTCCCAGGTCACCTCGAGCGACTCGAGCTCGGCGTTTGGCAGCGCGTAGAGCACGTCCACGATCGCGGTGTCCGCGTCGACGATGCTCAGGATCTGTCCGGCCGCCAGCGGCGGCCTCGGCAGATCGCTCATCGGCCACTGGCCGCTGTAGCGTGCCACGAAGACGTCCCCGGGCTTGGCGCCCTCGGCCAGCCCACCGACCAGGTAGAGGAACCCGTCCGAGCCCGCGCGCAGCACGCTCGCCTGGGCGTCCTTCTCGAGGTCCGAGGGCGCCGCGTCCGGCAGCGCGCCCACGGCAGGCCACGGGTCGACGCGCGGCGCGCTCGCGCACCCCACCGCGAGCGTGAGCGTGAGCGCAGCGAGCGCTGCGCGTGGGTTCGAGATCATGGTCGCTCCTGAGTACGTCTTCGCGCTTTCTCTTCGGTTACGCGTGCGCACGTTGTGTGAAAACGCGCGACCTTTTGCGAGGTCGCGCGTTGTTTCTCGTGGTCTGTCACGCGCTCCACGGCGCGCGGGCTCGACTATAGGCGCCGCCCTCCCCGATGCAAAGGACGTGGGCCTTGCCAAAGGCCTCCCTCCTGATCGATAGGAAGACGCCCTCACCTCCGCGTGAGCGCCGCCCCCCCTCCGCCACACGCATTCTCTACACCCCGCCTTCGTGAGCCTTCGATGTCTCGAGACATGAATCAGGATTCGTCCCCGATCACCGACCGTGATCAACTCCTCGCTTACTTCCTGTCTCTTATACACATCTCCGAGCCCACGAGACAGGCAGAAATCTCG
>CAJXPN010000338.1 GCA_913058025.1 uncultured Myxococcales bacterium
TCTCCCAGCCGCGCTCCGAGGGCAACGCCAGGCGCGCCGCGAACAGCTCGTCGAGCAGCCGCTGCGGGAACGACACGCCCGCCAGCGAGCTCGCGCGCTGGAGCTCACGCGTGACGACCTGCCTGCCCAGCGCCGCCGCCAACCACAGCGCGCGGCGCGCGCTCTGTGGGAACCCCGCGAGCAACAGGTTCACCCGCTCCGACCAGATCCTGAAGAGCTCGTCGGGGAACGCGCCATTCTCCCCCTCACGCAGCTCGAAGCCCTCCGCGTTCGCCACCAGGTCCCCGCGCTGGAGCCAGCTCCCGGCGAGCTCGATGGCGAACATCGGGCTCCCCTCGACGCGGCGCGCGACCTTGCGCGCGAGCCCACCCTCGAGGCCGAAGTGCTGGTAGAGCAGCGAGGCGCAGTTGGCCTCGCTCAATGGGTCGATCTCGAGCTCGGCCACGCCCACCTCGCTCGACTCGATCTCCTCGAGCAGCGCGCGCTCGAGCTCGCGCTCGGACAGGATGTCGTCGCGCGCCGTCGTCACCACCATGATGGGGCGCGTGAGCTTCTCACGCCGCGACAGGAGGTACTGCACGAACCGGAGCGACTCCTCACCGTAGTGCGCGTCCCGCAACCACAGCACCACCGGGCGCTCCCGCGCCACGCGCATCAGGTGCCGCTCGAACAACGCGTACCGCTGGAGCGGGTGCTGGATCGCCACGCCGCGGTCGCCGTCACACAGCAGGCTCGTGAGCGCGCGCCACTCGTAAGGGTCGTCGACCCCCTCGTAGCGCAGCCGCTCGCCGATCCGCTCCTCGGTCGCCTCCGCCGACAACCCCACGACCCTGAACGACTCCGACAGCGTCCGCACGAGCCCGTGGTCCGGGCTCTCCACCGGCGCGTGCGTCGCCACGAGGACCTCCGCCGCGCCGCACTCGTGGGCGCGCGCGACGAGCCAGTCCGCCAGCCGGTTCTTGCCCACGCCCGCGCCTCCCCTGAGCGAGAGCACGTGCATCGACCGGGAGCGACGCGTCGCCGCGAGCATCCACCACAGCGTGTTCCGCTCCCGCTCTCTGTCCACGAGCTCCGGCGCCCTCAGCCCCAGCAGCCCCAGCCCGACGCCCTTGAGCCTCGGGCGAGCCACCTCGCGCTCGGTCTCCTGCCAGCGGTCCGGCATCGGCGGCAGCTCGGGCGACTCGTGCGTCCTCATCCGCTCGAACAGCTCCCCGAACTCGTCCAGGCTCGACGCGGGCGCCAGCCCCTCCTCACGCGTATCCTCGGCGCGCGCGCTGTCCAGATCCTCGAGCACGTCGCTCACGATCTGCTCGGGCGCGTCCCTCGTCGGCTTGCCGTACTCCTCGAACGGCTCCTTCCCCGTCCTCGTCTCCGCCACGCGCGCCCACGCCTGCATCGTCCTGCTCGGCCTCCAGATCCCGCTCCCCGTCGACCTCGCGTTCCTGGTCGACGACCCCTCGGCCATCGTCACCGGCGTCCTCGAGCCCGTCACATCCAACGGCGGAGGGTCCGTCAGGACGCTCTCACCGGGGCCCACCCACCCCTCGGGGTTCCCCAACATCATCAGCGCCCAGGCCGCGTCGGCGGCCCGCTGGAACCTCGCCCTCGGGTCCTTTCGCATCAACCGCTCGAGCCAGGCCTCGAGACCCGATGGCATCGGGTGCGAAGGCACCAGCGCCGGCATCTGGAGCTGATGATGCTTCATCGCCAGCTCCATGAACGACGTCCCCGCGAACGGCAACTCGCCCGTGGTGAGCTGGAAGGCCAGCACCCCCAGGCTGTACAGATCCGTCCACGGGCCGTAGTCCCTCCAGCGCCCCTGGAACTGCTCGGGCGCCATGTACGCCGGCGTCCCCGCAGGCGCCTCGCGCTCCCCCGACGTGCTCTCCTCCTTCCACGTCGCGCGCTGCTCACCCAGCGGATGCGCGATCCCGAAGTCGCTCAGCTTGATCACCGGCTCCCCCGCGTCGTCCAACGCCAGCAGGATGTTCTCCGGCTTGATGTCGCGATGCACCAGGCCCCTGGCGTGCGCGTGCGCGAGCGCGTCCAGCAACGCCAGCAGCACCTGCCTCAGATCCCCCCACGGCAGCGGCGACCTCCCCCGAAGCGAACCCCACGACACGTACTCCATCACCAGGTACGGACTGCGCGCCACCAACAGGCCGCGCGAACGCTCCGCCGCCAACCACGGCAACAGCCCGCAGTCGTACACCGAGACCACGTGCGGGTGGCTCAGCTGCGCCACCGCCTGGACCTCCCTCCTGAACCTCGACTGATACTCCGGGCTCGAAGCGCGCGACGACGTGATCACCTTGATCGCCACGTCCACGTCCTGCGACCTGTGCCGGCCACGCCACACCTCGCCCATACCTCCCGTCGTCAGGCGCTCGCTCATCACGAACGGACCGAGCTCGATGGCCGCGCTCTCCATGCTCTCCACGACTCCTGAAACCCTGAGATGATTCGACCGTTCGGTGGGCAGATCACTATAGGTCTCGACATCGGATAAATCGAGCGTCTTGACCAGTCGGATGAAGAACCGCCACCATCGTGTCATGGACACATGAACATCTCCTCTGCTCGACGTCTCCTTCGCGCTCGTCGACCTCGACGCCGACCTCGTACACGCATGGAACCACGCGTTCACGGACTGCTCCATGGTCCACGCGCACACCGGCGACCTCTTCTCACGCGGCGCCGACGCCATCGTCAGCCCCGCCAACAGCTTCGGCTTCATGGACGGCGGCCTCGACCTCGTCCTGAGCCAACGCCTCGGCTGGCACGTCGAGCGCCGCGTCCGCGAGCGCATCCTCTCCGAACACGACGGCGAGCTCCCCGTCGGCCTCGCCCTCATCGTCCCCACCGACCGCGACGACTTCCCCTTCCTCGTCTGCGCGCCCACCATGCGCGTCCCCATGGACGTCTCCGACACCGCGAACGCTCACCTGGCCTTCCGCGCCATCCTGCGCGCCGTCCGCGACCACAACGCCCACGCCGACCTCCGCCCCATCCGCTCCGTCCGCTGCGCCGGCCTCGGCACCGGCAACGGCCTCATGCCGCCCCAGCGATGCGCCCGCCAGATGCGTCACGCCTACGAGGTCGTCGCTCATCAAAGGCCACTCTCACGCGGCGGCCTCGCCGCCGCCGTCCTCGAGCACATGCACCTCATAGATCACGACCACTGACCCACCGCATCACGACCAGACGCCTCCGCAGCTCCGTTCTTACCTTGCGGTCCTCGCCACAAGCGGTTATGTCCGCTCGCGTATGACATCAGGCGTTGCATCTCATGGCACCGCCTTTTTATTTAAGAGCTCCCTGCGCTCACAAGGCGCGGGCCGGCACCCATCTCGCCCTCAACGAGAGGTATCAACGTGAAGATGACACGCTCCTATTCTGCGACGACCGCCCTCCTCGCCCTCACCTTCGCAACCTCAGCATGCACCGGTGATCGCTACGTCAAGACGTACCGAACCTTCGAGGCCGAGCAGGAGGCCGAGGCCGCCGCCAAGGCCAAGGCCGACGCGGACGCCAAGGACACCGAGAGCGCCGGCACCACCACTGTCGAGCCCGAGCCCCAGGTCTTCACGGCCTCCGACGGCAAGGAGTTCGACAACGAGGCCGACTACAAGGCGTACCAGGACAAGCTCGACGAGCAGGCTCGTATGGAGAAGATGCGCAACTCGCGCTCGATCTCCGACACCATCTCGGGCGACACCATGCGCAACAAGAAGGGGTCCTGCTTCTCCGGGTACACCACCTACGACAACAAGATCGTCTTCTGCCTGACCGAGGGTCTCCCCAAGAACCTCGACGACGACGGCATCGCCCGCGTCCGCGTCACGCTCAACGCGACCACCCCCGCCGCCGCGTCTCCTGGCAACTACCAGCTCAAGATCTCGCGCGACGGCAAGCAGCTCTTCGTGGGCCGCGGCGACAAGAACGCCAAGGCCGGCTCCAACGAGACCATGTCCTCGGGCACCTGGACCGCCAAGATGCCCTTCGGTGACTGGCTCAACGGCACCTACGACTTCGAGCTCGTCTACGCCAAGGACACCGACCAGCGCGTCAACATCCAGCTCCTCGTCGAGGACGCGACCACGCCGGCTCCCACCGAGTTCTGAGCCCTCGCACAGCTCACGCGCGCGCCTCGAGGGCGAGGCGACCTCCACATCGAGGTCGCCTCGCCCTGACGCGCTCTGGCGACGCGCTCGCTCCTTCGCTAGACTGGGTTCGAGGCTTCCCCTCCCACCACAACTCGACACCACGGAGTGAGCACCATGGCACGCGTCCCAGGCATCTCCCGCATCATGCGACAGCACCCGGTCCTCGCGATCCTCGGGGCCGCCACCGCATCGCTCGCGCTCCACCAGAGCGTCGCCTCCCCTTGCTCTTCCTCCATCGAGGAGCCCCTCGCCATACAGCTCCACAACGGCGAGACCGTCTCGTACGCCCTCCCAGAAGCCTCCATGGAGCGCCGCGACTTCACCGTCCGCGTCGTCATCCAGGACATCGGCGACGACCCCGCCGCCACGATCTCACCGGTCGGCGTCATCGACCTCACCGTCACGCGCGACGGCGGGCTACCGCTCGCTTACGAGTCCATCCTCGCGCTCGGTGACTGCCGCCTGTCCCCCTCGGACATCCTCGAGGACGCGACCTGGCTCTCGCTCCGGCGCGACCGGGACGTCGACTTCGTCCACACGTGCGACGTCACCCTCTCGGTCTCGATCCCCGCCGGCGTCGACGCCGGCATCAACGCCTCCTGGAGCTCCCCCGCGACCCACGCCTCGCCGCCCGTGCTCCTGCTCGTGCCCCGCTGAGCCCGGCCGCTCACTCCGCGCAACGCCTCCAGTACCTCACGCCGCCCTGCCCCGCCGCAAGCACGTGCAGCGAGCCGTCCGGCCCCGCGGCGACTCTGGGCGATCCGACGTTGCCGAAGCCCTCCCCCTCGAGCTCCTCGTCGGACCACGCGCCGCCCTCACGCCGCGCCAACCTCACGCCGCGCGCCACGTCGTAGGCCACGTAGAGGTCGGACCCCGTCGACGCGAGCGTGTACCCCGCGTTCTCCAGCCCGAGGTCGAGCGGCTCGCTCGCGTACGTCGGCCCCTCTCCCGTGCCCGGGTCGTACGGCGTGAACGTCCCCAGGCGCACCTCGTAGTCGCCGAAGCCGCCGCCGAACCAGACCACCTCCACCGCACCGCCGACCGCGGCCATGCGGCACGCGTCGACCCCTGGCGACCCTCGAAACAGCAGCTCCGCCTCGCTCGCCTGGCGCTCCATCTGCGCGCTCGTCGCCCCGTACGCGACCACGCCACCTCGCCCGCCAGAGTCTCTCAGGCACGCCAAGGGCCGGCCCTCCCAGGCCAGCGCGTCCCCGAACTGCCCCAGCGGCTGCTCCCCGAACACGCCGCCGGTCCAGAGACCCTGAAACCTCGTGGCCACCGCCGCCGTGTTGTTCTCGTCGTGGTAGAACGCGTACGCGCTCTCCGACTCCACACACGACGACGCCGTGCACAGGCGCTCCCCTTGCGCGAGCACCAACGCGCGCGTCGCCGGCACCGACGAGGTCGACTCGACCTCGAAACGGGGGCTGCACGCGTACCCCACCTCACCCTCCTCGCCATCCCGCCAGATCGCGCACACCTCTCCGTCTGTCTCTTATACACATCTCCGAGCCCACGAGACAGGCAGAAATCTCGT
>CAJXPN010000339.1 GCA_913058025.1 uncultured Myxococcales bacterium
GTAGATCGTCGGCAGCGTCAGATGTGTATAAGAGACAGGTGGGCCATAGGGGGGCTGAGCGTGGGTGAGGAGCGCTCCGCGATGTACGACATGGCCGAGCTGAGCTGTGGCCTGATGCTCGACGAGAAGGCGAAGTACATGATGGGCGTGGGCAAGCCCCAGGACCTCGTGGAGTGCATCGCGCGCGGCGTGGACATGTTCGACTGCGTGTTGCCGACGCGCAACGGCAGGAACGGCCAGTGCCTCACGATGCAAGGCACGCTGACGATACGGAACGCGCGCTACGCCAAGGACCTGAGGCCGATCGACGAGGAGTGTGGCTGCTACACCTGCAGGAAGTACACGAGGGCGTACATCCGGCACCTGGTGAAGTCGAACGAGATGCTGGCGGCGAGGCTGTGCACGTACCACAACCTGTGGACGTACCTGAGGTTGGTGAAGGGCGCGCGAGCGGCCATCATCGACGGGCGGTTCGCGGCGTGGAGGCGGGCGACGATGGATCGACTCGCGATCGGGTGGGACTAGAGAGCGAGGATCGCGCGTTGGTGAGCGTGTCTCGAGGGGATCGGGACACCTTGACCCACCCAAGCCGGGCTGATATTGAAGCACGCTCTCTGAGGCCTCCCCGAGCCCAGAGGATAAACGGAGCCTATGATGTTCGACTACATTCTGTTGATGCAAGCACAGCCCAGTCCGACGCAGAGCTTGATGAGCATGCTGCCGGCGATGCTGATGATGTTCGGTGTGTTCTACCTGCTCGTCTGGAGACCCCAGTCGAAGGAGCGTCAGACGCACGAGAACTTCGTCAAGGGGTTGAAGTCCGGAGACCTGGTGGTCACGACGGGCGGTCTGCTCGGCAAGGTGAAGAGCGTGGACGGCAACGTCGTCACGCTCGAGGTCTCCAAGGGGACCAGAGTCGAATTCTTGAAGAGTCAGATTCAGGGGACCCAGGCGAAGCTCGTCAAGGGTGAGTCAGGCGACGACGACAAAGAGAGTAACAAGGGAGACGCGGGAGACGAAGGTTCGTGGTGAGCCTTCGCGTCTGCATCTGCGGACGCCGCGTGCCTCCTGATGGGAGACGCTCGATATGAGTGGTAACAGATTTCGTTGGCTGGTGTTGATCTTCTCGCTCTTGGGCGGGCTGTATGCGCTGGCCCCGAGTATGATCGACATCGCCGGAGACGGGAAACTCAACCGTGAGATTCCCGAGGAGACCCGCGAGAAGTGGGGTCCGGTGCTGCTCGACTACGTCGAGCCGCTGACGCTGGGGCTCGACCTCCAGGGCGGCCTGCTCCTCCAGTACAACGTGCTGGTGGACAAGGCGGTGTTGGACAAGCTCGACCGTATGGTTCGAGACATCGAGACCCGTCTTCAGGAGAAGGACTCCAAGCTCGAGGTCAAGGTCAGGCACCCTGAGGCGACGAGTTACATCGACGTCACGTTCACGGACGCGTCCAAGGGCGCGCTGCTGAACGACGACTTCATGGGGTACTTCACAAACCTGAAGAAGGTCGACATGGGGGGCGGCGCCTTCCAGTTGGTCATGGGTGACGAGTACATCGAGGAGACGAAGAAGTTCGCCGTCGAGCAGGCGCTCGAGACGATCCGTCAGCGCGTCGACGGGCTCGGAATCGCCGAGCCCTCGATCACTCGTCGCGGCGAGTCCGACATCGTCGTGCAGCTTCCCGGCCTCAAGGAGAAGGACGTCGACAGAGCCAAGAAGCTCATCGGTACGACGGCCATGCTCGAGTTCAGGATGGTCGACGAGCTCGGCCCCACGAACAACTTCTTCAACAAGTTCCGCGGCGGCAAGCTGCCGGTGGGCTTCGCGCTGCGTCAGATGGGAGGAGGTCGCCTGACGGTGACCCACCAGGACAAGGACGCGCTCAAAACGTTCCTCAAGCCACACATCGACGAGGACCACGTCCTGGGGTTCGAGCAGGTGGTCTCCTACGAGGACGCCGAGAAGAAGGTCATCGACGAGAAGGCGACCTACTGGAAGACCTACTTCATCAAGAAGAACGTCGAGCTGACCGGTGACTACATCACCGACTCTCGCGTGGCGGTCGACCAGCAGTTCAACAAGCCGTACGTCGCGATCACGTTCGACTCTGAGGGCGCCGAGTTGTTCGGCGACCTGAGCACGAAGAACGTGGACAAGCAGATGGCGATCATGCTCGACGACGTCGTCAAGAGCGCGCCGGCCTTCGAGGAGCCCATCCTCGGCGGCAACGCGCGCATCACGATGGGATCTTTGGCGAGCTACGGTGAGCTCCAGCAGGACTCACAGGACCTCGTCATCGTGCTCAGGCACGGCGCGCTCCCGGCCCCCATCGAGAAGCAGTTCGAGACGGTCGTCGGACCGTCGCTGGGGCAGGACTCGATCGACTCGTCGACGCGGGCGCTGTTCTTCGGCGCGCTGCTCGTGATCATCTTCATGATCATCTACTACAAGGGCGCCGGGGTCATCTCGGTGATCGCTCTGACGTTCAACATCATCTTCATCATGGCGTGCCTGGCACTCTTCGGCGCGACGCTCACGTTGCCCGGCATCGCCGGCATCATCCTGACGATCGGTATGGCGGTGGACGCCAACGTCATCATCTTCGAGCGTGTTCGAGAAGAGCTCGCGGATGGCTCACCGGCTCGCGACGCGATCGCGGCCGGTTACGGCAAGGCGTTCTCGGCGGTCATGGACGCGAACATCACGACAGGCATCGCCGGGCTCGTGCTGCTTCAGTTCGGTACGGGACCGGTCAAGGGCTTCGCGGTCACGCTCCTCGTGGGAATCGTGGGCACCATCTTCACGGCGGTGTTCGTGTCACGCATGCTCTTCGACAACTGGATCACGGGCGACAGAGCGACGAAGAACGAGCTGAGCATCTGAGCCCGGAGCGGCCCACGAGGGTCGACCCTCTTAGAGTAGATAGAACGACACCAAGGGCCGCCCGGCGCAAGCGGGAGGCCAGGCGCGCCGCGAAGGCGAGCGCATCGAGGCATAGAAGATGTTCCATATCATCAAGCCGGGGACCCGGTTCGACATCGTCGGGAAACAGAAGGGTTTCCTGGCGCTCTCGGCGCTACTCGTCGCGGCGTTCATCGCCGTCATCGTGGGCATGGGTCCCAACTACGGCATCGACTTCAAGGGAGGCTCGGACATCATCCTGAGCTTCAACGACTCGGTGACCGCCGAGGAGGTCAAGGACGCAGCGGTCCAGGCAGGCTTCCCCGACGCGACCGTCCAGCAGTTCGGCTCGAGCGGGAAGCAGTTCCTGGTCCAGACGTCGGCCGTGTCGGTCGTCACCGAGCAGGGGATCGACAAGGTCCGCGCCGAGATCGGGAAGCTTAGCCCGATCGCCAAGGACACCTGGTCGACGAACCAGCCCGACCGCTTCGACCTCAAGCTCGAGAAGGCCACGTCGCTCGACGCGCTCACGGGCGCGGTCAAGGCGGCAGGCTTCGAAGACTTCGAGGTCGAGCAGCAGGGCAAGCCCGAGGACAACCTCTACGCCGTGCGCTTCGAGGACCTCGGCAACCAGGTCCGCAAGGGATTCGAGGCCGCGATGGGTCCGAAGTTCGTGCGCACCGCCGAGGACGGCACGAAGATCTACGGCCTCGACCGCCTCGAGACCGTGGGTGCGCGAGTCGGTAACCAGCTCCGCGAGGATGGCCTCACCGCCGTCTTCCTGGCGCTCGCCGCGATCCTCGTCTACATCGCCGTCCGCTTCGACATCCGCTACGCCCCTGGCGCCGTCGTCGCCGTGGCCCACGATGTCATCCTCTCCATGGGAATCCTGACCGTCATCCAGATGGAGATCAATCTCCCGATCCTGGCGTCCATCCTGACCATCGTGGGCTACTCGCTCAACGATACGATCGTCGTGTTCGACCGAATCCGTGAGAACTACACGGCCGGACGAGGCGGCTCGGATCTGACCGAGATCGTGAACACGTCTATCAACGAGACGCTCAACCGCACGATCGTGACCTCGTTGACGACGCTCCTCGCCGTGGCGACGATCTTCGTGCTGGGCAGCGGCCTGATTCAGAACTTCGCGCTCACGCTCATGATCGGCGTCATCGTGGGTACGTACTCCTCGGTGTTCGTGGCCTCCCCCATCCTCCTCCTCATGGACACGTGGTTGCGTGCCCGCGAGGAGGCCCGCGCGCTCCGCGCCAAGATGAGCGGCGAGGTCGTCCCGGCAGAGGACGCCTGATCCGCTAGCCCACAATGAATAACCGTCGGCCGACGTCAGTTCACCTCTGACACGGCGCGGCGCGAGAGGCGCCGCTCGACCCATGAGGTCGCGGCGCCTCGACGCTCTGAGCGTCGCACCGGCACCGAGCCACCACCCATTCGCGGACGAACCATGGACGGATCCCTCGACAGGACCAGCAGAGAATGGGTCGCGCTCGAGTGCGACGAGGGCATGCGTGACGCGTGGGCTGCAGAGCTCGGGATCAGGCCCGTGACGGCTCAGCTGTTGCTCCAGCGTGGCATCTCGACGCTCGAGGACGCGGATCAGTTCCTCAACCCGACGCTCGCGCAGATGCACGACCCGTTCTTGATGAAGGGGATGGATGAGGCCGTCGAGGTGCTCCTCGACGCGCTAGAGAAGAACGAGAAGGTCGTGGTCCATGGTGACTACGACGTCG
Organism: uncultured Myxococcales bacterium; assembly: GCA_913058025.1. Classification (GTDB taxonomy): domain Bacteria; phylum Myxococcota_A; class Bradymonadia; order Bradymonadales; family Bradymonadaceae; genus CAJXPN01. The sequence goes on from CAJXPN010000339.1 coordinate 4,657, forward strand.
ACGGGATAAGCTCCTGCTCGGTGCTCTACGAGTTCCTGACCGACATCGGCGCGCACGTCTCGTACTTCATCCCCAGGCGAGACGTCGAGGGATACGGGCTCAACGTCGAGACGATCCGAAAGGTCCATCGCGAGGGCGCTCAGCTCCTCATCACGACGGACTGCGGCATCTCGAACTACGACGAGATCGCGGTGGCCAAAGAGCTCGGGATGCGCGCGATCATCGTCGACCACCACACGGTCCCCAAGGTGTTGCCTCCCGCGGACGCGATCCTGAACCCGCTCCGCCCCGGCTGCGCGTTCCCCTTCAAGAAGCTCGCGGCCGTCGGCGTGGCGTTCAACTTCGTGGTCGCGCTGCGCAAGACGCTTCGCGAGCGCGGGCTGTTCAAGTTCGTCGAAGAGCCCGACCTCCGTAACTACCTCGACCTCGTGGCGCTCGGGACGATCGCCGACGTGGTGCCGCTGGTGGACGAGAACCGGCTGTTCGCGAAGTTCGGCCTGGATATCCTCTCCAAGCGCAGGCGCGCGGGCGTCTCCGCGCTGGTCGACCGGGCGTGCCCCGACGTCAAGCGCGTGACGACTCAGACCGTGGGGTTCCAGCTCGCGCCCAGGCTCAACGCAGCGGGGCGCATGGGGGATGCGTCGGTGTGCGTGGAGTTGTTGACGACTCGGCAGTACGCGCGCGCCGTGGAGCTCGCCGCGCACCTGGAGGGATTGAACAAGGAGCGCCAGACGACAGAGCGCGCGATCATGGTGGAGGCGCTTGCCCAGGCCGAGGGTCAGGTCACCGAGGGGCGTAAGATCCTCGTGGTGATAGGTGAGGGATGGAGCCGAGGCGTGTTGGGGATCGTGGCGAGCCGGCTCATGGAGCGGTTCCAACGTCCCGCGATCCTGCTCGGCGTCGATGAGACGGGTGGAAGAGGCAGCGCGAGGTCGATCTCGGGCATCAACCTCATCGAAGCGCTCACTCGCTGTGACGAGTACCTGCAGACCTGTCTCTTATACACATCTCCGAGCCCACGAGACAGGCAGAAATCTCG
>CAJXPN010000340.1 GCA_913058025.1 uncultured Myxococcales bacterium
CTCGAGGCGCGCGGCGATGAGCCGGGCGGAGCTGCTCGAGGCGCTCGAGGAGGCGCGCCAGCGACCGGGCGTCGGCCGCCGGGTCGCCGCGTACTTCCGCGGCCGCAACCCCGGGCTGGCCGACGAGGACGAGCTGCGCGGGATGCTCGAGGACATCGAGCTGCTGTTCACGCTCGAGGAGGAGTAGAGGGCGCTGGGGCGTCCGCGACGCGATCGATGATGAGGTCTCCACGTTCTTGCGCTCTCGGACGACAGGTGTACACTTGTTCAGTTCACTTTCATTCCGAGACGAGGAGTCGAGGGGATGCGCACGAGGAGTCGCCGAGCGGTCGAGGCGGCGCGAGGGCTCATCGAGGAGCTCGGCCTGAGGGAGCCGAGCGAGATCGACGTCGAGCTGATCGCGGCGTACATGGGCGTGCACGTGAGCTTCCGCCCGCTGAGGAACCAGGAGGGTCACCTGCTGCGGGCCGGGGACTCCGGGCTCGTCGTCGTGGACGAGGCGGCTACGCTCTCGAGCAAGTGGCGCTTCGTGGTCGGCCACGAGCTCGGCCACTTCATGCTGCACCCGGACGAGGACCAGCTCCACGTGTGCACGGAGAGCTCGCTGCGCGAGACCGGAAGGATCACCACGCAGGAGTTCGAGGCGAACGACTTCGCCGCCGAGCTGCTGATGCCGAGCTCGATGTTCGGCCCGCGCGTCGAGCGGATGGGCGGCGGGCCTCCCACGATCTGGGAGGTCTCGGCGCTCGCGCGCGCGTTCGACACCTCGCTCACGGCGACCGCGCTCCGGTTCATCCTGCACACGCAGGAGGCGTGCGCGCTGGCGCACGTGACCGAGGGGCGGATCGACTGGTGGGCGAGGACGCGGGCGTTCGTCCCGAGGCTGCGCCAGGGCGCGGTGATCTCGGAGGGGACGCTCACCGCGGCGGTCGCCGCGGGCGAGCACGCCCCGAGCGTGAGCGTGCCCTCCGAGCCGCTCGCGTGGTCGAAGACGATGCGCGCGGCCAAGCTCGAGCTCTTCGAGCACGCCGTGAGCCTGGGCGGCTACGGCTCGGTGCTCGCGTTGTTGTGGCACGGCGCCTGAGCGTGGGCTCAGGTACCCGGGCTCACGCATTTTGGCTCGGTGTCTGAGCTCAGCGGAGGATCTCGATACCGGGGAAGGTCGACTCGAGGCGGGCGAGCTGCTCCGGAGGGATCGGGACGTAGCGCAGGTCGATGTACTCGAGCGCGTCGACCTCGAAGAGGCTCTCGGGCAGCGACTCCCACCCGTGGAACGCGACGTCGAGCCACTTCAGGTTCTTCATCTGGGCGAAGAAGTCGTCCGCGAGCACCAGGCCACCCCACGAGTCCATCCGCAAGCGCTCGAGGTGGCGCAGGTCGGGGATCACGCTGGCGAGCGTGGGTGAAGGGTCGGGGTGGTAGTTCCATACCCGGCGGCCGTCGAGCATGAGCTCCTTGAGGTTCTCCATCGACGACAGATCGGGCAGCCGCTCCAGGTACATCAACGAGCCCGTGAGGGTCAGGCTCTCGAGGTTCTTCAGGCGCGTGATCCCATCAGGGACGGTGCGCAGCGCCAGCGACGTGACCTTGAGCGTCTTGAGCGTCTCGAGCCCGAACACCCACTCGGGGAAGTCGACCGGGTACTCCTTGGAGTAGGCGCCCGAGAGCTCGAGCTCCTCGAGCGCGGGCAGGCGGCCTATCGAGGCCGAGAGTTCGGACAACGTCGCGCCCCACACCCTGAGGTACTTCAAGCTCTTCATGCCCTCGAAGCCGTCGCCGATCGGGGCGTTCGGGTAGCTGACGTCGAGGCGCTCGAGGCCAGGCAGGTTGGCGATCTCGGGCGAGATGTCGTCGATGTAGTTGCTGGCCAGGTTGAGCTCACGAAGGGAGGTCATCTGGGAGATGGCGTCGGGGACCACGCGGACGCGGTTGCCCTTGAGGTTGAGGACCTCGAGGTCGGTGAGCGCGGTGAGCGCGGGCGGCATCGAGAAGAGGCGCTTGGACTCGGAGGCGTAGCCGTCGAGCTCGAAGTCGAGCTCGACGACGGGCTTGCCCTTGTCCACGAACTTCTTGATCGCCTTCTCGACGATGCAGCGGTCCGGGTTGGCCGCTGAGCCGAAGGGCGTCTTCCCGTTCGTGCGGATGCGGCGAAGGACCGCGTCGTGGTCGACGAGGTCGTCGATGAGGACGTCGCGCGAGCACATGTCCTTGAGCTCGTCCGAGCCGTAGTCGGCGACGGGGTTGTCGTCGCGCAGGTGGTCGAGCACCGGCGCGCGAAGGCGGGCGCCGAAGGTGGGGACGACGTCGGCGAGGAGGACGGCCTTGGCGTCGAGGTTGCCATCGATGGTGACGCTGGCCTGGTTGCGCGCGAAGAGGGCGACCTTGAGGGCGGCGGCGCCGCGGACGGTGACCGAGGCGCGGTCGAGGATGAGGTTCCTGGCCTTGAGGTCCCCCAGGACCAGAAGCCACGTGTCCTCGAGGCCGTGGTCGATCACGTCGCCCTTCTTGAGCACGAGCTTCCCCGTGACCACGACAGCGCTCACGCTGAGCGCCGTGAGGTCGAGGTCCTCGGTGTCCAGGGTCACGTCCCCGTCCAACCACAGCGCCTCGCCGGACGCTCCCGCGAGCAGGCTCGGGTCGTCCAGGTCCGCGCGGACCTCGTCGATGGGGCGGGTGACTGCGTCTTCGAGCGTCAGTTTCTTGCGTTTGGCCATGTCGTGGGAACCCGAGGTCGAGTGTTCGTGGTTGGTGAGCTCGCGGAGAAGATACGTCGGAGACGTGCGCGCCGTCGACGTCGGCGGCGTGCACGAGTGATCGTCAAACGAACGAGGGCGGGACCTCCTCTCGGAGGTCCCGCCCTCGATGGGTCCGGTGCTGTGGGGCCGAGCTCAGCGCGGGCGACCGACGCGGACGACGGGGCGGCTCTCGACGGAGGCGCGCGTGGGGTCGTCGGGGTTGTCGGCGTCGGGGATGGGGGCGGAGAGCTTCGACGAGATGGAGGTGTTGCCGAAGAGGCCGAGCACGAGGCCGGAGAGGCGGTAGAAGCCGGGGATCGCGCCCTCGGCGACGTCGAGCGCGGAGAAGTCGGCCTCGACGGACCACTGGCCGTTGATCATCGACGGGGTGCCGCGCATGGGCGCGCGGAGTTCGCCGACGCTGGGGGCGTAGAAGTAGTTGCCCTTGGTGCGGCAGGCCATGTCGGCGTAGACGTCGCTGGGCCCGAGGCGGCCGGTCGAGTAATCGGGCATGCAGTAGGAGTCGGGGGTCTGCGTGACGGCGCCGGCGGGGTCCTCGGCGTAGACGTTGGCGGGGCGGCACGTCTCGACGTTCGAGCAGTCGGAGTCGGAGGAGCACGTGGGGGCGCCGGCGCAGTCCGCGTTGGAGCGGCACGCCTGGGAGCCGGCCCAGTAGGAGAGCGGGTCACGCAAGAGGGTCGGGTCGACCTCGGGGTCGAGGTGGATGAGGATGAGGTGGACGCCGTTCTCGATGAGGCGGTCCATGACGATGCCGTCGGTGGCGGTCTCGTCGTAGACCTCGTTGGGGCCGTCGGTGAAGACGAAGAGGAACTTCTCGTGGTCGTCGTACTTGGCCAGCGAGAGGTCCTTGTCGAGGACGCGCGAGATGGCCTGGTTGAGGTTGCCGGTGGCGCGGCTGGCGCTGGGGTTGGCGAGGTCCTCGACGAGGGGCTGCGCGACGGAGAGGTCGACGGTGAAGTGGTCACCGGTGGCGTCGGTCTTGGTGAGCGGGATGGTGAAGACGGGGGAGTCCCCGGCGAACCACCACACGCTCATGCGCGTGTTCTGAGGGTCGGCGACGGAGGCCACGTTGACGATGAACTGCTCGGCGAGCTTGCGGCTCTCGAGCTGAGGGTCGGTGGCGCGGGCGGCGACCTCGTCCTGATCCTGGACGCCGTCGGCGTAGAGGTTGCCGACCTCCTTGGGGATGTAGCCGGTGAGCGAGCCCGAGTTCTCGAAGAGGAACGTGACGAGCTGCTGCTTGGAGTTGTCCTTGCCGGGGTCGTAGTCCTGCTGGAAGGACCCTGGGATGAACTCGATGCGGTTGGAGGCGACGCACTGGCGGGCGGCGCCGGGGAGGCCGGCGGTGGCGCAGCGGAAGCCGTCGGGGCAGGCGGTGCCGTCGTCGCACGCGGGGGCGTCGACGGGGGTGACGCGCGAGCGCTGCGTGAAGAGGTTGCCGATGTCGATGGTGCGGTTGGGCACGAGCGGCAGGCCGTTGATGCGGTCGCCGATGACGGCGGGTCGGATCAGCGTGGTGTCGATGACGAAGGGGAGCCGGTAGCGGGCGCTCGGGTCGTCGCACGACATCGGGACCGGGGGGAAGAGCGTGAAGCTGGTGGCGACGGCGTCCTCACCGGGAGGGAACGGCTCGATCTCGGGGCCCGAGGTGTTGTTCGGGCCAGGAGTGTTGTTGTCGCCGGTGTCGGTGGCGTTGTTGCCGTCGGTGTCACCCTCGCCGCCCGCGTCCTCACCGATGATGACGGTGCCGTTGTTGTTGTTGTCCTGTTCGCCCCCGTCGTTGCCGCATGCGGCGAGCAGAGCGATGGAGAACAAGGCGCCGGAGCGGGTGAGAGAGGGGAACTTCATGGGACGGCTCATCGATGATGGTCGTGTGGGCGGGTCGCGGCCGAGGGCACGCGTGCGCAGACGATAATGTGAGCGGCGTCCGAAATCAACGAAGGGAGAGCGCGAGGGCGAAGGCGACGAGCACGGCGACGGCCACGGCGATGAGGAGGCCGGGGCGCACGGGGGAGGACTCGAGCTCGTCGAGGAGCTGCATGTTCTGCTGGTGGCGCCGCTTCGGGTAGTCGAAGTCGGGGAACGTGTAGCGGACGACGCCGGCGTCGTCGTCGACGGAGACGAGGATCTGACCGCTGGCGCCGAGGTCGTTGAGGACGGACTGGATCTTGGCGCTGGGGAGGTCGGAGCGGTTGGAGAAGTAGGAGAGCTCGAGGGTGGCGTCGCGGGCCTGTGCGGCGACGCGTAGCAGCGCGTGCTGGTCGCGGACGCGCCGCATCCAGACGTCGTCGGAGCGCAGGACGGCGAGGTGCTTGAGCAGGGAGGTGTTGGAGGTGAGGTGCTCGCTGGCGTCGATGTCGAGCATGCGCAGGTTGTAGGCGTCGGGCTCGTCGATGTGGACGTAGGCGATAGAGTCGCGCTCGAGCATCGAGATGTCGTCGCGCTCGCAGAGGGACTCGAGCATCCGGCTGACGGTGTCGACGTCGAGCGGGAAGTACGAGGTGACCTCGAGGGCGTGCGTGAGGTGCTCGGGGCTCGCGCTCGCGCGCTGAGCGGCGACCTCGGCGACGCCGGAGACGCACTGGGGAGCCGACTGAAGTTGTTGTGTATCAACCATATACGCGATCCGTGGCTTCCAGCATGTTAGCGAGCATCGCGGGGCGGTGTAAACGTGAGAGTCTCACGCACGCCAGCGGATGGGGCCGAGCGGGCGGTGTGTGTACATGGGCACGGCGAGCGAGCGCAAGGGTGGAGTCAGGGGGTCTCGAGGCGATCGAGGGCGGCCTGACAGGCGGCCCGGACCGAGTCGGCGTGGAGGGCCGCGCGGCTGAAGAGGCGCTCGACGGCGTCGCGCTCGAAGAGCCTCGCCTCGCCCCCGTCGCTGTCTCTTATACACATCTCCGAGCCCACGAGACAGGCAGAAATCTCGTA
>CAJXPN010000341.1 GCA_913058025.1 uncultured Myxococcales bacterium
GAGATTTCTGCCTGTCTCGTGGGCTCGGAGATGTGTATAAGAGACAGTCCTCGCGCTCGGCGCGCGGGGCAGGAGGCGTACGTGAGCGAGGCCGAGTCGACACCACGTGACGACGAGGGCTTCCTCGACCCGAAGACGCTCACCGCGCTCGGGGACCTCGGCGTGCGCGCGCGCGCGCTCGTCCAGGGGATCATCGCCGGCCTGCACCGCTCGCCACACCGCGGCGGCTCGGTCGAGTTCGCCGAGTACATCGAGTACTCGCCGGGCCACGAGATCCGCCACATCGACTGGAAGGTCTACGCGAAGTCGGACAAGTATTACGTCAAGCAGTACGAGGACGAGACCAACCTGCGCGCGTACATGGTGCTCGACGGCTCGGGCTCGATGGACTTCGCCGGCGAGGGCGCCGCGATGACCAAGCAGGCCTACGTGGCCACGCTCGCGGCGACGTTCGCCTACCTGCTCATGAAGCAGGGGGACGCCGTCGGCGCGCTGACCTTCGACGAGGAGGCCCAGGGGTTCCTCCCCGCGAGCGCCCGCACCGCGCACATGGACGACCTGTTCTTCCTGCTCGACGGGCTCGGCGGGGGAGGGCGCACCGACATCGCCGGCGCGCTGCGCGCGGTCGCCGAGCGCGCCAAGCCGCGCTCACTGCTCATGATCTTCAGCGACATGCTCAGCGCCGACGAGGAGGCGATGAGCGTGCTCCGCGTGCTCCGCTCGCGCCGCTACGACGTGGTGCTCTTCCACTGCGTCGACCCCGCCGAGCTCGACCTCCCCTACGAGGGCATGACCCTCTTCGAGGGTATGGAGGGCGAGGGGGAGCTGCTCGTCGACCCGGACGACTTGCGGGAGCGCTACCTCGCGCTCATCCGCGAGCACCTCGCCTTCGTGAAGTCCCAGTGCGAGGAGGGCGACATCGAGTACGTCCGCTTCATCACGAACGAACCGGTCGAGCAGGTCGCGCTGCGTTTCTTGCGCGCGCGGCAATGATGTAAGTACGAATAAGTGCATACGGAGCAGACCGGGCGCGTTCCTCGAGAGGAACGAAGCAGTCTACGATGGCGGCCTGCGCGCGTGCGTGGCCCATGGATGGAGTCCTCGGGGGTACCCCCCGGCGGTGGTAAGGAGTGAGGAGCGTATGATGTTCAGGACAGATTCTATGAGGCGCGTCACGAAGGCGTCGGCCGTCGCGCTCATGGCGCTCGGGCTCGCGTTCGGCGCCGACCTCATCGCGCACGGCGAGGTTCAGTCGGCCCACGCTCAGAAGAAGGGCTCGGCCAGCGACTCCTCGATCGTCCCCGTGGGGGACTCTCCCATCAAGGGCAAGAAGGACGCGCTCGTCACGATCGTCGAGTTCGCCGACTACCAGTGCCCCTTCTGCGACAGGGCCAACAACACCATCGGTGACGTCGAGGCCAAGTACGGCAAGGACGTCCGCGTGGTCTTCAAGCACTTCCCGCTGCCCTTCCACCAGCAGGCCGACGACGCCTCGCGCGCCGCGCTCGCTGCGGGCGAGCAGGGCAAGTACTGGGAGATGCACGACCTGCTCTTCATGAACTTCAAGGAGTTCAAGAACCACTCCGGAGACTTCGACGCCTACGCCGCCGAGCTCGCCAAGGAGGCGGGCGTGAAGAGCGTAAAGAAGTTCTCGTCGGACCTGTCGAAGAACGCCCAGAAGTACGACGCGATCATCGCGCGCGACAAGAAGCTCGGCGGGGACCTCGGCGTGCGCGGCACGCCCCACTTCTTCATCAACGGCGTCCGCCTCTCGGGCGCCCAGCCGCTCCAGAAGTTCGAGTCCGTCATCGACGCCGAGCTCGAGGCCTCGCGCGCCGAGCTCAAGAAGCTCGGCAAGAAGAAGCTCGTGTACGCCGCCCGCGTGAAGGCGAACTACGCCAAGCCCGAGGAGATCAAGCGCGCGCCTCCCAAGGCCGAGGTCAAGCCCGTCACGTTCATCCCCGTGTCCAAGAAAGACGCCACGCTCGGGAAGGCCTCCAAGGCGCTCGTGACGATCGTCGAGTTCTCCGACTTCCAGTGCCCCTACTGCAGCCGCGGCGCGAACACGATGACCGCGATCAAGGCCAAGTACGGCGACGACGTGCGCATCGTCTTCAAGCACCTCCCGCTCCCCTTCCACAAGCAGGCCGAGGGCGCGGCCGTGGCCGCGCTCGCCGCGGGCCGCCAGGGCAAGTTCTGGGAGATGCACGACAAGCTCTTCGAGAACCAGAGCAAGATGAGCACCGACTCCGAGCTCTTCATCCGCCTCGCCGACGAGATCGGCCTCAAGCTCACCCGCTTCGAGAAGGACCTCAGGGACCCGAAGCTGCTCGCGCAGGTGAAGGCCGACGCCGCGCTCGCTGGCGAGGTCGGCGCCCGCGGCACCCCCAACTTCTTCGTCAACGGCATCCAGATCACCGGCGCTCGCCCCGAGGCCGCCTTCGTCGAGGTCATCGACGCCCAGATCAAGCTCGCCAAGAAGCTCAAGAAGAAGAACAAGAAGCTCAAGGGTGAGAAGCTCTACGCGGCGCTCGTGAAGGAGAACGAGAAGAGCGTCCCCGAGGAGGAGAGGGTCGACGCGAAGAAGGTGCTCGAGGACGAGAAGGCCGCGGCCGCCAACGCCCGCAAGGTCCTCGCCGTCGCCGGCTCGCCCGTCTGGGGCGACGCGAAGAAGGCCAAGGTCGTCATCTACGAGTTCACCGACCTCCAGTGCCCCTTCTGCTCGCGCGCCAAGGACACCATCGACGAGGTCAAGAAGACCTACGGCGCCGACGTCGCCATCGTCTCGAAGTCCTTCCCGCTCGCGTTCCACGCGCAGGCGGAGGGCGCGGCCATCGCCGCGCTCGCTGCGGGTCGCCAGGGCAAGTTCTGGGAGATGCGCGCCGCGATCTTCGAGCGCCAGCGCGACATGAAGAACAACTCCGAGCTCTTCATCGAGCTCGCCGACGGCCTCGGTCTCGACCTCGACCGCTTCGAGAAGGACCTCAAGGACCCCACGCTCCTCGCGCAGGTGAAGGCCGAGATGGCCATGGGCTCCGAGGTCGGCGTGCGCGGCACGCCCAACTTCTTCATCAACGGCGTCAAGGTCATCGGAGCCCAGCCCTTCGACGCGTTCAAGGTCATCATCGACGGCGCGCTCGAGGCTCCCAAGAAGTGAGCCCTCGCGGGCTCGCCATGGCCTCCCTCCCACAGCTTGACACCAGCGCGCGCGCGGACTTAAAGTCCGCGCGCGTCCCGTTCTTGGGGCGTGTGATACTGATAACGGGTTTCAAATAGGGCCCGTTCTCTGCAAAGGAGCGAGAACGATGCGCGTGCGTACCCTCTTGGCGATGGCTGTGTTGTTGTGTGGTGTCGGCTGTGAGCAGCCCAAAGAGAAGGAGACGCCCAAGGACGAGAAGCCTGCGGCGACGAACTCTGCCGAGGCTGGCGACGAGAAGGCCAAGGAGCTCACGATCTACTGCGGCCGAAACGAGGAGATGCTCAAGCCTCTCCTGGAGAAGTTCGAGAAGGAGAAGGGAGTCACGCTCAAGGTCCAGTACGCCAAGTCGGCCCAGCTCGCGGCGACGTTGATGGAGGAGGGTGAGGCCTCGCCCGCGGACATCTTCTTCGCCCAGGACGTGTCCACGCTGGGCTTCCTGGAGAAGGAGGGCAAGCTGGCGCCGCTGCCCAAGGCGCTCCTGGACAAGGTCCCCGAGACGTACCGCTCGAAGACGGGTTCGTGGCTGGGTGTGAGCGGGCGCGCGCGCGTCTTCACGTTCAACACGAAGTCGGTCAAGCCCGAGGAGCTGCCCGCCGACGTCGACGCGCTCCTCGACGCCCGCTGGAAGGGCAAGCTCGGCTGGGCCCCCGAGAACGCCTCGTTCCAGTCCTTCATCGCGGCGATGATCGCCGAGCGCGGTGAGGAGAAGACGACGGAGTGGGTCAAGGGCTACGCGGCGCTCGAGCCCGTGGCCTACCCCAAGAACACGCCGCTGGTCGACGCGGTCGGCAAGGGCGCCATCGACGGCGGCCTCACCAACCACTACTACCTGTTCCGCCTCAAGGCCGAGAACGGGGACGACTTCGCCGCGTCGAACCACTACTTCAAGAACGGCAAGGCCGGCTCGCTCGTGAACGCGGCGGGCGTCGGCGTCCTGAAGAAGAGCGCGAACCAGGAGCTCGCGCAGGAGCTCGTGGCGTACCTCCTGAGCGAGCCCTCTCAGAAGTACTTCGCCGAGGAGACCCACGAGTTCCCCGTCATCGACGGCGTGGACGCGTCGGGCAAGCTCCCGAAGATCAGCGAGCTCAACCCGCCCAAGACCGAGCTCTCGAGCCTCGGAGACCTGGCGCCCGCGGTCAAGCTCCTCAGGGACGCCGGCGTCCTGAAGTGAGCACGCGTTGAGCAGGTCCGTTCCGTTCGCGTGGGCGCACGTCCTGGGGGTGATCCTCGCGCTGGTGGTGGTCTCACCGCTGGCCTGGATTGGTCTGCGCGCGTGGGAGGGCGGGGAGGCCGAGCTCCGCTCGGTCCTGCTGACGTGGGACGTGCTCGAGTCGAGCGGCTGGAGCGTGCTGCTCGCTGCGATCGTGTCGAGCCTGTGCGTGGGTCTGTCGGTGCCGCTGGCCTGGCTCACGCACGCCACGGACGTCCCCGGGCGGCGGGTGTTCCGCCGCCTGGTGGCGCTCCCGCTGGCGGTGCCGTCGTTCGTGTCGGGCTTCGTGGTGGTGGCGTCGTTGGGGCCGTCGGGTCCTCTCCAGGGCCTGGGGCTGCCGCCGGTGTACGGGCTCTTCGGCGCGGTCGTCGCGCTGTGCTTCACGTACCCGTATGCGCTGATCCCGATCCAGGCGGCGTTGACGCAGGTCGACCCGAGGACGTGGGAGGCGGCGCGCGCGCTCGGCGCGAGCCCGACGCGCGCGTTCTACGAGGTGGTCTGGCCACAGATCCGGCCGTCGGCGGCCTCGGGCGGCGCGCTCGTGGCGCTCTACACGCTGGGGGACTTCGGGGCGGTCTCGCTGCTCCGGTACCCTTCCCTCAGCTACCTGATATATCAGCGTTATTCGTCGCCGTTCTCGCGGCGCGAGGCGGTCTGGTACGCGCTGGCGCTGGTGGCTCTGGCGCTGGTCATGGTGGCCGTGGCGCGCGCGCTGGGACGTCAGGTGAAGAAGGCGAGGGCGGTGGGCCAGCAGCGGGCGTGGCCGGTGATTCCGCTGGGGCGTTGGCGTTGGCCGGCGTTCGCGCTGTGCGCGGCGTCGGCGGGGTTCGGCGCGGCGCTGCCGATCGGGGTCGTGGCGTGGTGGCTCATCCGAGGTCTCCGCGCGGGGAACACGCTCGTGGATTTGAGCGGTGAGACGTTCAACTCGGTGTGGATGGCCGCGGGCGCGGCGGTGTTGGTGACGGCCGGGGGGATGGCGCCGGCGCTGCTCGGGCGGTTCGGTAAGGCGGGCGTGGCGCGCTGGGTGAACGCGGCGTGCTACCTCGGGTACGCGCTCCCCGGGGTGGTCGTGGCGCTGGCGCTGGTGTTCATGGGGACGCGGGCGATGCCCTGGCTCTACCACTCCGTGTGGATGCTCCAGCTGGCGTACATGGTGAGGTTCCTGCCGCAGGCGTCGGGTGCGCTCTCGGACGGGCTGATGGCGCAGAACCCGAGGCTCTACGACTGTCTCTTATACACATCTCCGAGCCCACGAGACAGGCAGAAATCTCG
>CAJXPN010000342.1 GCA_913058025.1 uncultured Myxococcales bacterium
ATCTACACAGAGTAGATCGTCGGCAGCGTCAGATGTGTATAAGAGACAGTCATACGCCTGCGCGAGCCCGAGGCCTATGTGGCCGGGCTTGGTCGTGAAGAACGGGTTCGTGGCGTGCTCCTGGGTGTACTCGTTCATGCCGTCGCCGCGATCCACGATGTCGAAGCGCGCGTAGCCGTTGCCGAGCTCCCAGATGTCGACCTCGATCTGCTCGTCCGGGTAGCTCGCCTCGATCGAGTTGCGCACCAACGGCAGCAGGATCCGTTCGAGGTAGTCCGTGGGCACGAGCGCGTTCTCGCTCAGCTCATGGCCGCGCCCGTCGACGCGGAAGCTCCCTTCGCTCCAGGACGAGATGATCTCGGGCGCCTCGTTCAGGCGAACGCGCGGGGCGTCGTAGCCGTCGTAGACGATGTTCGGGTCGATGACGGAGTCGAGGTTGTCCAGGATCTCGTCGAGCGAGGAGACCATCCGGTCCGCGGTCTCGACGGCCATGGAGGGGTTGTCCCGGAGGAGCTCGGCGAGCGCGACCATGCTCGTGAGGCGGTTGCGGACGTACTGGGCGAGCGAGAGCCGCACGTGGTTGAGCATGTCCCGGCGTAGCCGGCGGCGGCGCCACTCCTGGGACTGGAGCAGCGACGACTCGTCCACGATGTAGAACGTGATCGGCACGTGCCGCCGGTTCGGCTGGTTGGGCGAGACCGACCAGTAGCGGAACCCTTGCGGCTTGTCCGTGTCGTCGATGATGGAGACGTAGAACTCGAGGATGCCGTTCTGTCGGCGCAGCACCTTCTCGAACGACAGGAAGGGTAGGGTCGTGTCGTCGAACAGGTGGTAGATCGAATTGACCTCACGCTCTTCGAGGCGGAGCGCTTCGGAGAAGAACTGGGGCGCCTCGATGATCATCCCTCGCGGGCTGATCACCAGGAGTCCTCCTGGGAACGGATTGGGCTTCTTGCTCGACACGTGAATCCTGTCCTGTCGGGTGTGACGCGACTGCTCGGTCAGTCGAGGAGGTAGAATGTGAGGCCTGCGCTCGCGATCCACGCGCTCGAAGACCACTCACCCTGGTTCTGTGGGTTCCCCGGAGGTTGGCCAGGGCGCGCGCACGCGTCCTGCTCGTAGTCGGGTCCCTGGCACTGACTCAGCGGGATGGCCTGGTAGACGTTCCCCGACTTGACGCTGCGATCGGGGGACGCGATGAGAGAGCCCCCGAGATCCAGGTCGACGAGGTCGCCGATGTGGAACGTCGCGCCCAGGCTCCCGGAGTACCGCTCCCACGCGACGAAGTCGGCGTGGGTGTCCGCGACCTGCTGCGTCGCCGTCTCCATGAATCCTCCCACGTGACCCGTCAACCATGGCAGCGCCGCGTAGCTCACGCCCGCGCGCAGGCTGTACGTGTCGCGCCAGTTCTTGGTCTGGTAGACGGTGTTGAGCGTGAGCGGGGTGCCGAACCCGAGGTCGAGGTCGCCGTCGAAGTCCACGACGAAGTCCTGCGTGCGGGACCAGTCCTCCCACACGACATTGCCCTCGACCTCGACGCGGGGGCGGTCGGCGAACCCGGGGTGCGTCCCGCCCGCCCAGCCTACGCCGACCCGGAGCGATCCGGCCTGATCGAGCGCCACGCGTACGCCGTCGTCGGTCAGGCTCGCCAGCTCGGCGAACTGAGGCGGCGGCTTGATCTCGGCCTTCCCCTTGCCCTCCCAGCTGATGGGCGGCCTGTAGCTCACGCCCAGGTGCAGCCCCTCGTACATGTAGCTCAACCCCAGGATCGCCGTCGGCTTGATGTCCTGGAGCTCGCTGATCTCGAGCAGCGCGGAGTCTTCGTCCCGCTCCTGGTAGGGAGGGGAGGGCGGCGTCTTCGAGTCCGAGTACACCGTCAGCGCGTTCTGCTGGTAGGCCGCGCCCGCGCTCACACCCACCGAGAGGTGGTGTCGCTCGCCCAGGTCGAAGCGCCACGCGCCCGACGCCAGGAAGTAGATCTGGAGGAGGTTCGAGCCCTGGAGCATGTAGCGCGAGCCCGAGCTCTGGTCGGGCTCACACCCGCCGTCGGTCTTCTCCCCGTAACACAACCCAGTGTACGCGCTCGGCCCGAAGACCCCGAGCCCTAGCCCGAGGTTGTCGACGCCCGCGTCCCAACTCACCGCCATGAACGGGGCGGGGAAGGGCCCGCCGCTGTTCGTGCTCGGTTCGAACTCCTCGTTCAACGTCACCGAGCCGCGCGTCGTCACCAACGGGTCGCGCTGGAACGTCACGTCCTGGTTGATGAGGTTGCCGTTGAGCAGGATCTGGAGCCCGCGCGCCTCGGTCAGCAGCGCCGGGTTGAAGTACACCGCGGCGGCGTCCTTGCGCAGCGCCACACCCGTGCCTCCTCGCGCCACGGACTTCGTCGTGTTCTCGCCCAGCTCGAAGCCTCCTGCGGAGGCGTCGAGCGCGGGCAGCGTGAACGCGACGGCCAGCATCGCAGTGAGCACATGGGTCGGGCGGATCACGTCGGACAACTCCGTATGGGCGGACGCCCCACAGAAACACAAATCAATCTTCTTTCGAGTCTGCGTCCGTCTTATCAGGAAGTTCTCCCTCGGGCGAGTCCGTATCCTCAGCATTCGTCGCCTCTTCAACACCTTCCGGCTCGTCGATCGGGTCGAGGATGTAGTCCTCTCCCTCGGCCATGGCGAGGTCGTCGGTGCGCTCGGTCTGGAGCACCTCCTCACGGTCGAGCGGCGGGACCGGGCCCGTCGTCGTCGCGTCGAGCTGGCCGTGCAGGCGAGCGATCTCGGCGACCGCTGCCTCGAGCTCGCGCTCCAGGTAGGCCACCTTCGACGCGTCGACGAGCAGCGATCTCGCCTCGGCGAGCAGCCGCTCCGCGTCCGACCTGATCCCGCGGTGGGTCTGGTCGAGCGCCAGGACGAGCTCTCCGAGATCCGCGCCCTTGGCGCGATCCCGAGTCATCGCCTCGGCGAGCTCGTCGAGCGTCGGGCGCAGCCGGATCTGCGTCGGGCTCTCGTCGAGCATGACCTCCTCGGTGGCGTCGTAGGCGCCCGTGGCCTCGTCGAGGCCGCGGTCCATGAGCTCCGACTCCGATCCGATGTGGGGTACGACGCCGGTGGACTGGCGCGCCTGGAGGTCCTGGACGAGCATGCTCATGCGCTCGGTCAGGCTGTAATAGGGCAGGCGCACCTCGCGCAGGCGCAACGGCTGGAGGCCGTCCTCCCCGCAGAGGAGGAGCTCCACGCCGGCCACGTCGGCCTCACTCGTGCACAGCGTCTTGTCCACGTCGATGAAGCGTTCGGCCCCCTGCGCTTCGCGCAGCGGAGACTCTTTGGCGTTGAGCGCGCGCGTCTCGGAGACCGCGACGCGCTCCTCCCCCCCCTCCGAGATCTTACGCGACTCCGCGCTCACCACGCCCGGCCTGTCCTCGACCGGAGGGTTGTCGAAGACGAACCCGTAGATGGGGCGCTGGGGGTAGCGCTGTACCGACCCGAAGTAGTTCGAGAGCTCCCCGAGCTGAGGGACCCTGGAGGAGCCTCTGTTGATGTCCACGTGCTCGCCCGGGTTCGTGTACCCGTAGCGCGGCAGCACCGTCTCCATCCCGCGCACGTTGCGCAGCTCGATGGCGCACGCGTACTCACCTTGCGGCTTGAGCACGCGGCGGACCTCCCTGAGGAGGTTGGGGTCGGTCACCGGCGACGACGGGTCGAGGCAGATCACCATGTCGAAGGTGTCGTCGGGGAACCCGAGCTCCTCCCAGAGCATGACGTGGAAGTCGAGCCCTTGCTTGGCGTGCTTCATGCGCGCGAGCTCGAGGACGCCGGGGCGGTGGTCGATCGCGTCGACCATCTGCGCGCCCAGCTCCAGGAGCATCGAGGAGCCCAGGCCGCTCCCGCAGCCGACGTCGAGCACGCGCGCGCCTCGCACTCTGTTCGAGAGCATCAGGTAACGAGGAAGCAGCGCGTGCCACTCCCCCTCGAGTGTGTGGAGTCCGAAGTATCGATTCATGTACGGCTCGAGGCGCATGAGGTGCGAAATCGAGCGCGCTCTCGCGCGCGTCGTGACCTCCGACAGTGTACCTCTGCGCCGCCCACGCACAACAATTCGTCGCCTCCGCCTAGAAGCGCAGGCCCCACTTCGCCCTGTACTTCAACCACCTGAACGTCAAGAACGCCGTCATGGGTATCCCGAACATCAGGAAGTATGGGGTCAACAGCGTCAGCAACACCGTCGCCGTCGCGCTGCCCAGGGCGGCGAAGCCCTTGTACTTGGCAGTCTTCTTCGTAAGCTCGGTTCTCTGCATACTCTCCTCTCGTGAACGGGGCTCGGGCGCACCTCGCGTCCTCCGCGCCACATCCATAATGATGGGCGCGAGACCTCGAACTGGCAAACGCAACATGCCCGCACGTTGACACGCGAGCGCCCTCGTGGCAACGCTGCGCGACACGGCGAAGCGCGCGCCGGGCCCCACCTGGCCGACACATTACACCACGCGCGAGACCCCCGAGGACGACATGAGCGACGACAACTCCAGCGCGTTCGAGCGCGCCGCCATGAACGCCTTGCGGGTCCTCCCGCGCTCGACCGTCAGCCGCATCTTCGGCGCGATCTCCGAGCTCGAACTCCCCCACGCCCTCCGCGGCGTCGTCAACGGCGGGTTCGCTTCGTTCGCGGGCATCGACACCTCCGAGGCCGCCGCGCCCCCCGCCGCCTACCGCTCCCTGAACGCCTACTTCACGCGCAAGCTCAAGGTCGGCGCTCGCCCGCCCGAGGCCAGCGCCCCCGGCGACCTCGTCAGCCCGGTCGATGGCCGCCTCACGCAGCTCGGCTCGCTCTCCGACGGGACCCTCATCCAGGCCAAGGGTCGCACCTACCTGCTCGAGGACCTGCTCGACTCGGGCTCCGAGGCGCGCCGCTTCAAGGGCGGCGTCTACCTCACGATCTACCTCTCGCCGCGCGACTACCACCGCATCCACAGCCCCGCCGCGGCCTCGATCTCCAGGATGAGCTACATCCCCGGCACGCTCTGGCCCGTCAACCCGATGTCCGTGCGCCACGTCGACGACCTCTTCGCCGTCAACGAGCGCGTCGTCTCGTACCTCGACTCCGACGACGTCGGCGCGCTCGCGCTCATCAAGGTCGGCGCGACCTGCGTCGGGCGCATCACGCTCTCCTACCACGACCTCCAGAGCAACGGCGCCTTCCGCCGCCGACGTGACGTCACGCTCGAGCGCCCGGTGGACATAGGGTGCGGCGAGGAGCTCGCCGCGTTCAACCTCGGCTCGACCGTCATCCTGCTCCTCGAGGACCCCTCGTTCGCGCTCCGCGCCGGGCTCGAGCTCGGCCAGAAGGTCCGCATGGGCGAGCTGCTCGGCTCCGTCGACGCCTGATCCGCTTCGTCCTATGTTCTCTGGGGGGGTCGCACTGGCTGCATGCCCCTGGGTTCCTCCCAGGGCGTGTGTTCTATGTCTTTGGTTGTAGGTAGCGGCATGGTGAAGAAGATGGCGAACGTGACCCTCGGCGATGGCCTCGAGGTGTCCGCGTCCGAGCTCCCCGACCCCGACCTCCTGAGCGCGCTCGGCGACCCCCCCGAGAAGGTCCTGTTCTTCGACGGGACGCTCTCGCTGGGAGACGACGACCTCGACCTCGACGCGCTCGAGGGCCTGTCTCTTATACACATCTCCGAGCCCA
>CAJXPN010000343.1 GCA_913058025.1 uncultured Myxococcales bacterium
CTCTGCGTCATGAGGGTCGGGCCCGGCCCGGACGATGGCGCACACGCCACGGTCCTCTCGACACACACCGGAGCTCAGGCCGGGCGACACGGTGAGGGGGTCTTCGACGCAACCCGCCGCGTGGAGTGGGAGATGTCTTCTGTGGATCTCGACGTCGAACATGGCCTCTCAATGCGCGCAACGTTCGACTGGTTTGGCTCATTCGATCCTCTGAACACCCCCGCAGACTTCGTCCCATCCAGGGTACCCGAGGCCGCGATCTCGGGGTTCGCCGCGGGCGAGTCCGGCCCCAGGATCGACACGGAACTCGAGAACCTCATGATCCGCTCGGACACATCATGGCTCGCCTTCCAGTGGATCGCCGGTGAGGTCGATCAGACGTTCGTCTCCTACGCACTCATGACCGGGACCGAGGGTCCGTTCGTGTCGAACTACCTCGTGTGGGGCGCGCTGGAGTCGACCCCATCAGAGCCGTGAAGTGTCTCAATTCGGCTGAGCGCTCGCTCGCCGCACGTGGAAGACGCCCAGGCCATTCCAGAAGCCGTGGTCGCTCTGGTCTCCCTCGAGCCTTCGCGACCACGTGACCTCGAGCCCTGCGTCCTCGAGCGCCGCGAGCGTGGCGCCACGGATGATGCGGTCGTTGTAGTCGTCCACGAGCACGAGCGCCTCGTCAGCGAGCAGCTTCGCGCCCTTCATGATGCCGTCGTAGGTCCCCTCGAAGCTGTGGTCGCCGTCGAAGAAGTAGACGCCGACCCTGTCGCGCACGAGCTCACGAGAGAAGAGCTCGTCGCTGTCCATCTTATGGAACTCGATCTCGGCGCACTCGCCCCGGTAGTGCTCGACGTTCTTTCGGAACGCGAGCTCCGCAGAGGCGCCCAGGCCGGTGTAGCGACCCCAGAACCTGAACTTGTCGCACGCGATGCACTTCTTGCCCTGGTTGTGCCGCGCGGCGGACAGCAACGTCAGGCCCTTCCACGAGCCGATCTCGAGGTAGGCCTCGCCCTCGGGGAGCTCGGCGACCAGCGCGTTGAGCAGCCGGCACATCCTCGGGCTCGACATCCCCTCCACGTCGTCCACGACGGGGCTCGCGCCCTCGAAATCATTCGTCCGCTCGAGCAACCCACGCGCCACGTTCTCCATCTCGCTCTCCTCTGGTTGAAGGGAGCGACGTTGGCTTAGCAACAGGCGGGCCAACGCGGTAGACCGCGCGTGTTCGCCGCCCACGCGGCGCGGAGCGCGTCGCCGCGGGGTAGCGCTACTCCATGACTGGAGTATGCGCGGCGCAGGCGCTCACCTGTCCATCCCGTTGCGCCTCAGGTCCCACTCGAAGACGAACGTACCGAACGGCACCAGCGACGCGAGCATCGCGCACGCCATCCGCGGTACGCTCCAGCCCTTGTCCACCCAGACGTTCACCAGCGCGATCACGAAGAGCACCGAGAGCACCCCGTGGGCCATCCCCACGACCTTGTTCGGCCCGGGAATCGACGCCATGTACTTCAACGGCATCGTGACGAAGAACAGGCCTAGGTAGGACAACCCCTCGAGCAGAGCGATGATGCGGAAGCGCCCGAGCGCGGTCGTGAT
Organism: uncultured Myxococcales bacterium; assembly: GCA_913058025.1. GTDB lineage: Bacteria > Myxococcota_A > Bradymonadia > Bradymonadales > Bradymonadaceae > CAJXPN01. The sequence goes on from CAJXPN010000343.1 coordinate 1,588, forward strand.
GAATTCCATGTCGTGCCACCTGGTTTCAAGCCGTCATAGGCGAGTGCTACGCCGGACGAGTGTGCACACTGCGCCCACGACGTCCACCCCACACCCACGCAGAGGCCGACATGAAGACGAACCGAGACCTCTACCTCCGCGCCCGCTCCATCGGTGAGGGCAGCAAGGACTACCCGCTGCGAGACTACCTCCGCGCGCTCCACGCGCTCGCGAGCCACGAGCGCGCGAACCCGATGAGCCTGGAGCTCGCCGTCAAGCTCATCACCGCCGCGCGCTCTACCTCTCCCGACGAGCCCGTGCTCACGGGAGGGCCGCTGGCCGAGGGCTACGCGGGCGTCGACGCCGTGCTCACGAGGCAGGTCGTCGACCTCGACGCGATGACCGAGAACGGCCAGATCGACGACCCACAGGCCTACTTCGGGATCGACGCCCCCTCCGGGCGGCGCTGGTACAACCTCCGCGTCCCCGGCTACCTCGAGTGCGCCATGCGCGGCGCCGTCGGAGGCTACGAGGAGGACGAGGTCACAGTCCTCATCCCCCCCTCCCCTGGCGAGTCCGCCGACGACGTCGTCGAGGACCTCGACGACTTCGACTGGGAGACCTTCGAGGACCTGTTGGTCTGCGGGCGCTGTTACGAGTGAAAAAAGTGGCCCGCGGCGCCACTGTCTGCACAATGAGCCCATCCCAACCACCCACGCCATGGAGGCCCGAGGTGACCTGGAGGAGCCGGTTCATACGCAGGATCACCGACATCCTGGGCGAGTACCGCGAGGACGAGCTCGCGAGGTCTCGCGCGCTGCTGCGCGCCTACCCGCTCGAGGTCCCCTGGCGAGGCGGGCCCGAGTACCCCTACAAGATCTGGCGTGACGAGGTCGCGCGGCAGCTCGGGCGCAAGCCCGAGCTCAGGCGCCGGCACCCGCGCGAGCGCTGCGCGTACACGCGCGAGCTCTTCGACCGCCGCTGCCCGCTCACGATAGACCTGTTCGGCTGAGCCGAGCGCGGCCCCGCCCACGCTCTCACCAGCGCTCCCTCCACACGTTTTGCCCACGCCACGCACACGCCCAAACCTTTGTCTCGTGTTGACACGAACCTCCGCCGACCGACAATAGTGTCAAACAAACACAATGAACCCAGGCGTACAGATGGACATCTGTCACACACACCATGATGGGCGCGATCGCCGCCGCCCCGCTCTTCCCGAACCACCCGCTGGCGGCGTCGTTCGTGCTGATGGGCTCCGTCCTCCCCGACATGGACGTTCTCAGCGGCGTGTTCGGGCGGAAGACGATGATGCGGTTCCACCAGACCGTGACCCACTCGGTGTTCGGCGTGGTGATCGCGGTCGCGCTGTGTGCCTTGCTCATGCTCTCGCTCGCACGCGAGGTCCCCGGCGCGATGTTCGTCGAGCTCGCGCTCTGCCCGGTCACGCTCGGCCTCGGGATGTGCGTCCACATCCTGACGGACTGGACGAACACGTTCGGCGTGATGTGGCTCGCGCCGTGGAGGCGCGAGCGGGTCTGCCTGGAGTGGGTGTTCTTCATCGACGGCTTCGTCATCGCGGCGAACACGCTCACGCTCGGGCTGCTCGCCTGGAGTTGGTCCGGACCAGGCGCGACGCTCTCGTGGATCACCGTCGTCCACTTCACCGCGCTCGCTGGCTACTGGGCGTGGCGCGCGTGGTGGCGCGCGCGCGCAGGAAGGCAAGCCCCCGAGGGCACGCTCTCGCTCGTACCCAGCGCGATCTGGCCCCATCGGTTCTACGGCTGCCGCCTCATGGAAGGCGGAGGGGTCATCGAGTTGTTCGAGTGGGACGCGCTGGCGGGAGACCTCCGCGGGGAGCCCGAGTCGCTCCGGCTGCTCGACCGCCGCTGGAAGGACGCGCTCGATGCGATCCCCGAGGTCGGCATCATGCGCGCGCTCTCCCCCGCATACTTCGCGATCGAAGAGGCAGACGGCGTCGTCGTCTGCAAGGACCTGAGGACCCGCAACTTCGAGACCTCGTTCGGCCGACTCGATCTGAGGGTCGAGGAGGACGGCGGCCTGAGCATGGAGCGCTGGTATGTTTGAGAACCCGCCGTGGGGCGCGAGGATGATGGTGTGGGACCCGCCGATGCTCGCGCTGTGCGCGTTGGGCACGGCGTGGGCGTGGCCCACGATCGGCGCGATGTCGCTCGTGGCGCCGCTGGTCTTCGGCCACTTCCTCCTGTTCTGCAACGTCTTCCGCGTCCGCCGGAGCCTGGAGCTGATCTGGGCGGGGGCCTTCCTGCTCAACGCCGCGGTCACGATCGCCTCGTTCGACCTCGACGCGGTGCCCTATATGGCGGCGGCGCAGCTCCCCGTGACGCTCCTCGTCATCGGCTACGAGCTGCGCCACTGGCGCTACCATGGCGTCCTCGCGGACCGGCTGAACCCCGAGCTCGTGCGCTATCTGGAGTGGTCGAAGAGCCGCTGAGCCGGGCTCAGCAGCTCTCGTCCATCGGGAGCACGAAGCCGATGCGAGCGCCGCCCTCGGGGCGCTCGTCGGCGAAGACGTCGCCCATGTGGACGGCGGCGACGCGCTTGACGAGGAAGAGCCCCAGGCCCAGCGAGCCCGAGTCCGTGCTCCGGTCCTGGACGAACGCCTCGAAGAGGCGCTGGCGCTCCGAGCTCGGGAGCCCAGGGCCGTCGTCCTCGACCGCGATCACCATCCTGTCGGCCTCGCGCGAGACCTCCACGCGCGTCACGCCGCCCCCGTGGACCTTGGCGTTGCGCAGCAGGTTCGCCAGCGCGCGCCGGATGAGCATCGTGTCGCCACAGAACGAGCCGTGGTCGACGACCTCGAGCAGCTCGGGGGCGACCCCCGCGCGCTCCATCGCCTCGAGTGTGACGCTCGCGGCGTCGATGGAGCGGTTGTCGCGGAGCTCGAAGTCGAGCCGGGAGGTCGCCAGGAGCTGGTCGACGAGGTCGTCCATCTCGAGGACCTCGCGCTCGAACTCGGCGACCGCGTCGGCGCCCAGCCCGAGCTCCCTGTGCATCTCGATAAGCATCATCAGGTGCCCTAGCGGGGTCCGGAGCTCGTGCGAGACGCCCGCGAGCAGCGTCTTCTGGTCCTTGAGCTGGCGCTCGATCCTCACCGACATGTCGTGGAACGCGTCGGCCAGGACCTCGAACTCACCGCCGGCTTCCTTCGCGAGCTCGGCGCGCTGCGCGAGCTCGCCTCGCCCGAGCGCGTCGGCCACGTCGGTGAGCTCCTTGAGCGGCGCCACGATGGCGCGCGCGACGATGAGCGAGCCGATCCAGATCATGAGGAGGATGACCGAGAGGACCGCGATCCCCTTGAGCGGCCTGGGCGGGCCCTCACCCGACGCGCACGCGATCGCGCTGCCAAGCGTCACGCCGTCCCGCACGACGACCGTCTCGAACGTCGGCCCGGAACACTGCGTACACACGACCCCCCGCGAGTCCGTGATCTCACCGTCGGGACCTCTGAGCGTGACGTCGACGCCGATGTCGTTGTGCAGGTCGTCCAGGAGCTGATCGAGGCGGACCTCGTCGTCCCACACGTGCTCGAACTGATGCGCCGCGAAGATCTCGTACTGGCTGACCTGCTTGTGCCAGGTCGGCGTCCCCGCGAGCACGAAGAGCGAGAACACGCCCGCGCTCGCGACCACGCTGACCATCACGATGGCGCAGAACCACACGAAGATCCTGCGGCTCATGTTCGAGCGGATGAGTCGGACGAAGGGGGTCATATTTCTTGAACCATTACTCGAAGTTCGTATAAACGCTCAGCTGGACTCGCCGCGCGAGAGGACGTAGCCGACGCCGCGCACGGTCTTGATGAGGCGAGGCGCGCGCGGCTCGTCACCGAGCTTCTGGCGCAGGTGGCTGATGTGGACGTCGACGGTGCGGTCGGAGACGACGACGTCACCTCTGCCGGCGGCCTCGAGCAGCGCGTCGCGGGGGACGACGCGGCCAGCGCGTCGCGCGAGCGCGGCGAGGATGTCGAACTCGATGCCGGTGAGCTCGACCTCCTCGTCCTTGAGGCGCGCGACGCGTGAGCCGACGTCGAGGACGAGGTCCTGGACCTCGACGCGCTCCG
>CAJXPN010000344.1 GCA_913058025.1 uncultured Myxococcales bacterium
GCCTGAACACACGCGTCGACGAGGCGCTCGTCTCGGACGCCTCGGACGTCCACGGGCTCAAGCTCTCGGGCACCAAGCAACTCATCGCGCTGCTGCGCTACGACGGCGGCTGGTCGATCCAGCCGCTCGCCGTGGGCGACGGGAAGAAGCTCAAGGCGTTCTCGGGCGGCTCCGCGCTCAAGGCCAAGTCCAGCGCCACCATCAAAACGCTCGAGGAGCGCGCCAGCCGCCTCCTCCGAGCCAAATCCTGACCGGGAGCGTCCGCCATGGCCGATCAGCCCGACTACGATGACGACGACATCGAGCGCCGCCGCCAGATGCTCTACTGGCGCCTGCTCACCGACGTCTTCGAGCAGCAGGACTCCGCGCACAACTTCGACGAGGTCACCCAGGAGGTGACCTCCGAGCTCTCGCTCCCAAAGGAGCTGCTCGACCCGAACGTCGGCGTCGACACCATCACGCAGCGCCACCCAGGGCTGCGCGGCGACTTCGAGCACCTCATGCCCGCGGCCGAGGGGTACGACCCCGAGGAGGGCGAGGACGAGGATGGCGAGGGCGGCCTGGAGCCGACCCCCTACGACGACCCGCACGACCCGGGCACGCTCCGGCGCGCGATCGTCCTGTCGAAGCTGCTCATCAACGTCTTCGGCCCGAACGCCTCGCGCTCGACCGTCAACGCCCAGCAATACAACCAGTGGACCCGCGACGTCGGCGCGCTCGAGCGCGCGTTCGGCTTCCAGGCGGGCCAGCTGCGCGGCCAGCAGCGAGGCCCGAGCATGGGCGTCGGCGCCGGGCGCGGCGTCGGCAACGGCTTCGACATCAACGACGAGCAGCTCACCGAGGGCCTGCGCGCCATGGAGCGCGACATCATCAAGAGGATGGCGCTGCGCGAGGTCCTCGAGGACGACAAGCTCGCCGAGAAGGTCACGCCGTCGATGCCCCTGCTCGAGCAGCTCCTGCGCGACAAGTCCAACCTGTCGGGCACCGCGCTCAAGAACGCCAAGATGCTCATCCGCAAGTACGTCGACGAGCTCGCGCAGGTCCTGCTGCTCGAGGTCGAGAAGGCCGCCGTCGGCAAGATCGACTACTCGGTCCCGCCCAAGCGCGTGTTCCGAAACCTCGACCTCAAGCGCACCATCTGGAACAACCTCACGAACTACGACCCCGAGGAGAAGCGCCTCTACGTCGACAAGATGTTCTACCGGCACACGGCGACCAAGAAGACGGCCAACCGGCTGATCATCGTCGTCGACCAGTCCGGCTCGATGGTCGACTCCATGGTCAACTGCACCATCCTCGCGTCGATCTTCGCGGGGCTCCCCAACGTCGACGCGCACCTCGTCGCCTACGACACCCGCTACGTCGACCTTACGGACTGGGTCCACGACCCCTTCGAGGTCCTGCTGCGCACGAACCTGGGCGGGGGCACCGAGGGCATGGTCTGCATGGAGTGCGTACGCGCCAAGATCGTCAACCCGAAGTCCACCGCGGTCGTCTGGATCTCGGACTTCTACGACTGGGACAACGACGCACTGTTCACCGCGCTCAAGGGAATGAAGGAGTCGGGCGTCCACCTCATCCCCGTCGGCTCGGTCAGCTCGTCTGGCTACCTCTCGATCAACGGCTGGTTCAAGAAGCGCCTCAAGGAGATCGAGGCGCCCCTGATCTCGGGCAGCGTCAAGACGCTGATCAAGGAGATCAAGCAGTTCGTCGCGACCTGACCGCACATACAGAACGAAACGAATCCATACAGATACAAAGACACGGAGCATCATCATGGCCACGAAGAAGAAGACCGAGAAGGTCACCGAGGAAGCGACCATTCTCAGGGCGCCCGCCGAGCTCAAGTTCGCCGAGGAGCTCGCCTACCTGGAGTCGATCGACGAGGGGAAGAAGCCGTTCTCGTGGCGCATGTCGCCCAAGATGGTCCGCATCTTCGTGCTCGGCTCGCAGCCCTCCGACAAGCTCGACCGCAAGATCGACCAGAAGTGGTTCGGTGAGGCGTCGATCGTCGAGCGCGCGATCGTCACGATCATGTCCGACCGCGGGCTGCTGTTGATCGGCGACCCGGGCACGGGAAAGTCGTGGCTGGCCGAGCTGCTCTCGGCGGCGATCTCCTCGAACTCGACCTACGTCGTCCAGGGCACCGCGGGCACGACCGAGGACCAGATCAAGTACTCGTGGAACGTCGCCATGGTCATCGCCAAGGGGCAGTCGCGCGAGGCGCTCATACCCTCGCCCATCATGACGGCGATGAACCTGGGCGCGATCGCGCGCTTCGAGGAGCTCACGCGCTGCACCTCGGACGTGCAGGACTCGTTGATCTCGATCATGTCGGAGAAGTACGTCTCCATCCCCGAGCTCAACGTCGACAACATCGTCCACGCCCAGCCCGGCTTCAACGTCGTCGCCACGGCGAACTCGCGTGACCGCGGCGTCAACGACCTCTCCAGCGCGCTCAAGCGCCGCTTCAACTTCGTACAGATCCCGGTGGTCACGAACGCCAAGCAGGAGAAGGAGATCGTGATGTTCCGCACCAAGGACCTGCTCGCGCGCAACGCGTTCGACATCGAGGTCCCGCCAGCGCTGCTCGACATCCTGCTCCAGACCTTCTCGGACCTGCGCGGCGCGCAGGCCAACGCCAACGGTGAGGACCAGAAGCTGGAGAGCGCGCTGTCGACGGCCGAGCAGATCGGCGTGCTCGAGGACGCGATCCTGTACTCACAGTACTTCGGCTCGAACGAGCTCGACGCCGGCGAGATCGCGGCCTCGTTGGTCGGAACGCTCGTGCAGCGTATCCCGGACGACGTCTCGATCATGAACAAGTTCTGGCACGCCGTGGTCGACAAGAAGGCCAAGGAGAAGAAGGGCGACTGGGCCAAGTTCGCCAAGGGCGGCAAGCAGGCGATGACCACGCTGAAGTGACCCTTGGTCGCCCACATTCACGACCGCGCTCACGTCCGCGCCCTGACCTCGACCTCCCACAGACCCCACCGGTGAAGACATGCAGACCAACATGGACAAGCTGCGCGACGCGCTCCACGCCGCCGCCGCAGAGTTCAGCGAAGACGACGACGCGCTCTCCGGGATCCTCGACGGGATGGTCGAGGACGTCGAGCGCGCGTGGGCCGAGCCGCTCGAGATCGTCCCCGTCGCGCACCACTCGCCCGCGTGCGCGCTGCACATGCTCCGCAGGCTCCAGGCGCGAGCGCCCAAGGTCATCTACATGGAGCTGTGCGAGGACCTCCAGGAGCTGATCCCCAAGCTCGACGAGTGCCAGTTCCCCGTCGCGCTCCAGGCGTTCGCCTCCGACACCGACGCGTTCCCGCCCGACTGGGCGCCGCTCACGGTCGTCGCGCCGATCACGGAGTTCTCCGCGGAGTTCCAGGCGATCGCGTACGCCACCGCGCGCGACGACGTCGAGTTGGTCTTCGTCGACCGCAGCGTCGACCACGTCTTCCAGATGATCCCGCAGCAGGAGGGCGAGCTCGACAAGCTGATCCCGGCGGCCGAGGACCAGTCGGGCAAGAAGGACAACCTCTCGCACGGCTCCGCGCTGGGCCTCCAGGTCGGCGACGTCGTGCCCTCCTTCGACGAGTTCCTCGAGTTCCTGCTGCGCAACGCCAACGTTCGCCACTTCGCGGAGTGGTGGGAGCAGTACGTCGAGCAGACGCTGCTCGAGGCCGACTACACGCGCTTTCGGCAGGTCATGTACCTGGTCGGCAGCCTGATGCGCCGCCTGGGCACGCGCCCCGAGATGCTCGAGTCGAACCGCTGGCGCGAGCGCTACATGTGGACACGCATCAAGGACCACATGGCCGCGAACGACGTCGCGCCCGAGGACGCGATCTACATCTGCGGCGCGGCGCACTCGATCTCGGACGTCCCGGAGTACGGGGTCGCCTCCAAGGAGCGCTTCGACATCCCGAAGAGGACGCCCACGTCCTGGCTCTACGGGCTCATCCCGTCGAGCTACACGGCAATCGAGCACCAGTTCGGGCACCCCCCCGGGACCGTCTCCATCGCCGAGGCGACCTGGAAGAAGTGGCTGACCACGCTCAAGCTCAAGCCGTTCCGGCTGACCGAGGAGGGCAAGAAGCTCGCGCTGCGCAAGCCCACGGGCGAGGCCGACGGCGCCGAGGACGACATCTCGGGCTTCCTCTCCGAGCCGCCGCCGCACATGGAGGCCGACCAGGATCAGCTCCTGTCGTGGTGCGTGCGCGTGGTCAAGCTCGCGCGCGACAACGGCTACCTGGCATCGACGGCGGACTCGATCGCGATCTACCAGACGTCGATGCTGCTCGCGAACATGCGCAACCGCGCCCACCCGAGCCCCTACGACTTCCGCGACGCCGCGGTCACGTGCCTGGAGAAGTCCAGGGTGCCCAAGAAGCGCGACATTCCGTGGCTGTGCGACATGTTGCTGGGCGGGGACCGCACCGGCAAGGTCGGCTACTCGTCGATGCCGCCGCTGGCGCGCGACGTCTTCGACCGGCTCAAGGTCCTGCCCGTGAACGTGACCTCGTCGACGGTCCAGCGCGCGCTCATGGACTTCAAGCAGCACCCCGAGTACCTGCCCGCGTCCGACCTCCTCTGGAAGCTCCACTACCTTCTCGAGGGCTGGAACGTCGTGCGCCCGATCATGGGCGAGCGCGCGCTCGGGAAGCAGCCGCTCCAGGAGTCCTGGGACCTCTCGATCGGGAAGAACCAGCGCGCGGTCATCCAGCTCGGCTATGAGGGCGTGACGATCGAGCAGGTGCTCGAGCTCCGGCTCAAGAAGCGCGCGTTCGGCGACAAGGCGACCACGATCGACGCGCTGGCGGCGACCGAGGACTCGATCCTGTTCCTGAAGAGCAGGCGGCTGACCGAGGAGCTCGGGACGCGGGCCGTCGAGCTGCTGCGCGAGGAGGTCTCTGCGTCGACGGCGCCCGAGATCTTCGAGCGCGTGCGCCGGCTCGTTCACTACTACCGCTCCCGCCCCGACGGCCTCGCGTACTGGATCGAGGACTTCGTGTCCTCGGGCTACCAGCACTACTCGACGCTGCTGCCCGAGGCGTTCTCCGACGGCGACACGAGCCCCGAGGAGATCTCGGGGATGCTCGGGTTCATCTTCACGCTGGAGTCGCTGGCGATCTCGCTGGGGTGCGACCGCTCGCAGCTCCTGATCGCGATCAACCAGTCCGACGGGCTCGACGCGATCACGCCCGACAAGCTCGGCCTGCTCTGGTCGGCGCAGTACCTGCTCGGCGAGCGCGACGTCGACACGATCCGGGCGTTCTTCGACGAGGCGCTCGACAACCCGTTCATGGTCAACGCGCTGCCGGACTACGTCGGCGGGTTCGTGCTCGCGCTGCGGTTCACGCCGCTGGTGGGTCGCCTGGTCGTGGAGCTACTGAGCAAGGCGTTCGCCAGGCTCCCCGACCGCATCCTGATGCCGTGGCTCCCCGGCCTCATCATGGCCTTGAAGCCGATGGGCGCCGACCTGATGCCCGCGCTCATAAAGGAAGCCTCGCTGGTCTACCCACGCCACGCGCGCGAGCTCGACGACTGGCAGGCGCCCTGGGAGCGCGTGGCGCACGCGACGCCCGCCGCCGAGCAGGCCCCGGCTGGCCCCGACCTCACGCTCGGGGAGCGCTCCGCGCGCGCCCTGCTCTTCTCACAC
>CAJXPN010000345.1 GCA_913058025.1 uncultured Myxococcales bacterium
TTTCTGCCTGTCTCGTGGGCTCGGAGATGTGTATAAGAGACAGCTCAGGTGCTCCGACTCGGCCAGCGCCTCCTTCCCCTTCGGGGAGAGCTTCGAGTTGTCCGTCAAGATCAAGGTCTCGAGGTTCGAGAGCGACGGCGCGCCGGCGAGGATGGCGGCCTCGTCGTCGCCGATCCTGTTGTAGTGGAGGTTGAGCTTGGTGAGCCTGGACGCGAAGGGCGCCTCGACCAGCGCGGCCAGGCCCTCGGCGTCGATCTTGTTCGTCGTCAGGTTGAGCGACGTCAGGCTCCCCCACGCGTCGGGCTTGCACAGCTCGACGAGCGCGTCGGACTTGAGCTGACAGTAGTTCAGCTCGAGGTGCGTGACCGACGGCCACGTCGTGCCAGACATCAGCGCCCGGAGCTCGTCCGCGCCCAGCTTCTCGAAGTAGATGGTCAAGGACTCCAGGCCGTCTCCACACGCGGACCCCGAGAGCGCTTCGAGGCTCGCCGACGTGAGCTGGTTACGCGTGCTCTTGAGGTGCTCGAGGTTCGTCAAGCAAGGCGAGTCGGCGATCCTCCTGAGCCCGTCCTTCATCTTGTTCGTGTCGAAGAACAGCGTGTGGACGTGCTCGAGATCGGGCTCCTCGACCAACACGTCGATCCGCTCGTCCGCCAGCGACACTCTGCAGAACTCGAGCTCTCTGATGCGGTCGAGCAGGCCCTTCTCCTTGAGGGTCTGGAGCGCGTTGGTCCGACGGCAGACGTAGTGGAAGAGCGCGTCCGCGGAGGACTTCAGAGCTTGCTCGAGTCGTTTGGGTGAGTCGACTCGCACCAGGGTCGCCTTCTTGGCCATCGTCCTCTCCTCGTAGTACGTGTTGGGCTGTGTCGTAGCCTGTTGTTTTTGTTGGTGTTTGTGGTTTTTTGGTCAGGGCGCCTGGGCGTCAGCGGTACGCCGACACGTGCGCGCCCTCGGCGCCCTCGGCCCTCGCCTGGGCGTGGCCTCTGGCCTCGCAGCCCGTCATCGCGCCGAACGCGTCGAGGTCGCCCTTGCGCGCGGCCACCCAGATCTCCTCGGGCGTGCCGAGCGCGCCCCGGTCCAGGAACCAGCGGGCCTCGAACGCGGCCACGCCCTCGCGCTCCAGCGCCTTCGGGTCCTCCTCCCACACGCCCTCGGTGTCGGGCGCTGTGCGCCCCGTCACCCGCCAGGCCGAGGGCGCGCCGCCCTCGTACACGGTGATCTCGGTGTAGGCCCCCGGCGCGCTCGTCATCGAGACCACCTCTTCGCCTGCGCGCGAGAGCGCCCGCGCGAGCGGGTGCGCCCCGGGCGCGCACCACTCCTGACGCGCGCACATCACCGCGAACCAGCCATCCTCCTCCTGGGGCTCCACGAGCACGTCGTCGGCGACGAGCTCGCGCTCGGCCCGAAGCCACGGCGCGCCCGCTGGAGCCGACGCGTCGGCGCTCGTGCGCTGGAGGTTCGCCCGGGCGTACGCCGCGTCGACCGCGGCCACGACCTCCTCGGTCGTGCCCCCCTCACGCCACACGAACAGCGCCCCCCATGGGGCCGAGTCGGCCCCCGGCGTCGGCTCGTCTCCCCAGACGTCGATCCCCACGTCGTCGGCAAGGCGGAGCTCGTGGCTCGCCAGGAGCCGCCGCACCTCGAGCTCGCCCTGCGCGCCCACGAGCTCGCGCAGCAGCGGCTTCGTGTTGATTACGAGGTCGCCCAGCGTCAGGTTCCCCACGTCGAGCAGCGCCGAAAACGCGCGCACGCTCAGCTCGAGCTCGTCTATCGGTGTGTCTTGCATTCTCAGTTCCTCGCTGCGCACGGGTGCGTTGGGACACGATCCGGTAAGTACTAGTGGCCTGACGCTTTGGATGAAAGCAGAACGACGCCTCTGTTGTGGTCTCGTCCTCGCGGGCCTCGTGCGAGGCCAACCTCGAACGAACGGTATGTGTACTCCATGAAGACCCACCATGTTCTGCTCGTCAGCATCACCTCCTTCCTGCTCGCGTGTGACGCGGCGCCAGCCGAAGTGGCCAACACCGCAGCCCCGACGAACGACAGCGCCGCCACGAACGGCGCCGAGACCTCCGCCAAGGCGCCGACCAACGATGCGCTCGCCAGGCCGAAGGTCCAGGAGGATCCTCCCGCGCCGGAGGCCGCCGACCCGAACGTCAACGCCGAGAAGCCCCTGAGCGGCCTGTCCGACAAGGAGTTCGACGCGATCCTCGCCTCCGTCGGGTGCCCCGACGGCTCCCGGAGCAGCGAGGGCTGCGACGTGTGTCCCAGAGGCCTCCACTCCGACGTGAGACCCTACGAGAACCCCTTCGCGCCGGGCATCGCGTGGAAGACCCCATCGATCCTCTCGTTCAGCGGCAGCTCCACCCGCAAGACGCACGCCTTCTCCGGGACGTTCGCGCTCGGCGGCGCGGACCACCTGCTCGTCTATGGGGGCTGTCCGCTCATCGGCGACGCGAGCCGTGAACGCCCCAGCCAGCTCTACCTGACGTCCAGAGGCGCGCTCGTGGGCGTCCTGGAGGGGTACAAGGACGACACCAGGCTCGAGGAGTGCGCCATGCCCAGGGACGCCGCGGGCAAGGCACACGTCCTCTGCGTGCAGTCTCGCGGCCGGTCCGGCGTCGAGAGCCTCGAGATCTTGCGCGCCCACGCGCCCACGGGCGGTAACGAGGACGATCTGCTCCAGTACGAAGGTCTCGAGGGCTTCCCCTCTATCCTCGAGACCGAGGGCACCTGGGAGAAGGGCCCGAGGGAAGAGGAGCTCGTGTTCCCGGCGTCGCACCGGCTCGTCTTCGACGAGGTCCGCGACGTCGACGGCGACGGCGACGAGGACGTCCTCGCGACCTCCGGCGCCGACACCCGCTGGACGCTCACCCAGGGCGAGGGCGGCGTGTTCGTGGGGGAGCAGGTCGAGTGAGCGTCGCTCAGTCGATAGACAGGAGCTCCACGTCGAACACCAACATCCCGGCGGGCATCCCCGGCCCGGGGCGCTCGCCGTAGGCGAGGTCCGCGGGGATCCACAGGCGCCTTCGCTCGCCCACGGTCATCAGCGGGATGCCCTCCTTCCAGCCCTCGACGACGTTCATCAGCGGGAACGTCGCGGGGCGGTCGCGGGCCACGGACGAGTCGAAGCACTTACCGTCGGTCGTCCAGCCCGTGTAGTGGACGGTGACCGTGTCGCGCACGGTCGGGTTCGTATCACCCGAGCCGGGCTCGAGCACGACCGACGCGAGCCCCGACGGGCGCACCTCGGCGGCCTCCGGCGGCCCGGCGACGTCTTCCGGCGCGGGCGGGCCTGAGAACGCGCCTCGGCGCAGGACGATCAGAGAGAAGATTCCGATGATGACGAGCATCACGATCCCGAAGGAGATCAGCGCGGGGTCCATGAGGGTGACCTCGTGTGTGAGTCAGTGGTGCCAGGCCGGGTCGAACTCTTCGATGAGATCGGCGAGCTCCTGGAACTCCGGGAGCGCGCCCAGAGCCTGGCGCACGAAGCCGATAGAGGGAGTGTAGTAGGGCAGGAAGTCGGGGTTGCCCTTGACCTGGTCGATGTAGATGAAGCGCCCCGCGTCCTTGAGCTTGCGCTGGACGGTCTGGAGGTCGAAGGCGCGTTGGACCTCTTCGGCCTCGTCGCACCAGGTCAGCCCGGCGGCGACGCCCTGGTTGGTGTAGTGAGACACGAGCCTGCGGACCATGACGTAGGGCAGCTCGATGTAGGAGTCGCGCAGCAGCGCCACGAGGTCGTAGATGAAGGGCGCCTCGAGCGCGTCCTGGAAGTCGATGAGCACGAGCTGCTCGTGCTTCGACATCAGGTTACGCGACTGGTAGTCGCGCAGCGCCAGCGTGGTCGGCAGCTCGAGCAGCGCGTCGACGACCTGGTCGAAGGCGCGCGCGAAGTCGTCCTCGTGGCGCGCGAGCGCGGGGTCGTCGTAGTGCTTGACCAGGCCCCACTCGTAGTAGTGGTCGAGCTCCCAGCGCAGCAGCTCGCGGTCGAAGCCGCGGGTGGTCGCGATCGTGGCGGGCGGGTCGAGGTTCGGGTCGACGTTGGACTGGTGCACGGTCCGCTGGAGGTCGACGAGCAGGTTGATCGCGCCGTGGTAGAGCTGCTCGGTCGGCTTGCGCCGCGCGGACATCTCGGCGCCGAAGTTCTCGATGAGGTCGAGGTAGAGGTCCTCGAAGCACGTCGAGCCGAGGTCCTCGAGCAGCAGCACGCCGCGGGGCATGTCGACGTGGTCGATCGCGGGGACGGGCATGTCGAGCGCGCGCAGGTAGCGTTGCACGTCCACGAAGGGGAGCTCGGTCGGGGGCGCGTCCTTTGACGAGCCGCCCTCCTCACTGCCCATCGCCGCCGAGCCCTCCGGGAGGACCATCGCCATGCGCGTGCGCTCGCCGCGCGCGTAGGCGTCGTGCGCGCCGGGCAGCGTCACGCGCCAGTAGATGCGCAGCGAGGCGTGGCCTCCGAGGTTCTCGAGCTTGGCGGCCTTGGCGACCTCGGGGCCGAACGCGTCGGTGAGGGTGGCTCGGATGCGCGCTTCCATGGTCTGTCCTCTCGAGATGGTCTGGGACGTTTCGGTCGAATCGAACGATTGATTCGAGTTTAGGCGGTTCCGCGTGAGCCGACCCTGTCATAAGGTGGCGTCGATATTGAGAAGATCGGCTCGGCGTGGGACCCCATTATTATGGGGCCGGGCGCGGGTCAATGACGAAACCGACGACGACGTGAGGACACGATGGACCCGAACATGATGGGGCCGCCCGCAGGGCGCCCGCCCGGGGCGCTCCCGGGACAAGGTGCGATGCAGCGTAAGGGCTCAATCCTCAACGCACTCGAGCACCTCGAGCGCGACAAGCTCGCCGAGTTCTGCCAGGACATCACCATCGACGGCGTGATCGCGCAGAGCGCGACGATCACGCTGAACCGGGGCCAGACGCTCTGGAGCTCGCGCGGGTCGTTGATGGCGTACTCGGACGGGATCGACTGGTCGCTCAAGGTCCCCGGCGGGGCGGGCAAGGCGATCGGTCGCGCGCTCAGCGGCGAGGGCCTCTCGCTCACGTACGTCGAGGCGAGCCGGGACGGCGCCGAGGCTGTGATCTCGGCGAACCAGTCCGGCAAGATCGTGACGTGGGACCTGACGCGCGGGCCGATCGTGTGCACGTCGGGCGCGTTCGTGGCCGCGCTCGGGGACGTCGACATCAGCGTGACGACCGCGCGGTCGGCGGGCGCGATGTTCTTCGGCGGCTCGGGCCTGTTCATGCAGCGGCTCTCGGGCCGCGGCGTGGCGCTGATCCACGGCGCGGGCGACTTCATCGAGCGCCAGCTCGCCCCCGGTGAGAAGCTGCTCGTGTCGACGGGCAACCTCGCCGTGTTCTCGGCCGAGGTGAACTACGACGTGCGCAGCGTCGGAGGCTGCATGAAGTCGATCTTCGGCGGCGAGGGCCTGTTCATGACCGAGATGACGGGCCCGGGCTGGGTGATGCTACAGAGCTTGAAGAAGCTCCCGGTCCCGACCAACCCGCAGGGGTGAGCGTGGCACCCGGCGGACTCGATTGGGACGACCTCGAAGCGCGCGCGCGTGAAGCGCGCGCGGCGGGTCGGCGTGGGCGCTACGCCCCGAGCCCGACGGGGCCGCTGCACCTGGGGAACGTGCGCACGGGGCTCGCG